>JAFAHL010000329.1 GCA_019237215.1 Hyphomicrobiales bacterium
GCGGCGGCGATGTTCGGAAATTTGTCGCTCCAATCGAGGCCCTTGCGGGTGAGCAGGCGGACTTCGCCGTGGTCGAGCCGAGCCTGGATGCGGTAACCGTCGAACTTGATCTCATGCGCCCAGCCGGCGCCGCTCGGCACCGTCGCGCGCAAAATGGCGAGCGAAGGCGGCACGAAATGCGGCAGTCTCGCGCCCGGGGCACTGCGGTCGTTGGCCTTGGCGCTTTGCTTGCTGCTTTTCTCCGATGCGGCCGCAGCACGCCGGCGTGCACGCGATTGCGCACTTTTGCCCGCGCTCGTGCGCCGCGCAGCGGCGTTGCCTTTTGTCGCGCCGGCCTTGACGTTGTCTTTGACGCTTTTGTTCGAATGCCAAACCCGCTTGCGGCCCTTGCCTTCAGCGATCTCGGAGATCGAGCGGCCGCTGACCACCGAGCGCGGTTCGTCCTCGAGAATGTCCGGATCATTCGCGCCGCGCGCTTCCTCGTCCTTCGATTTGATCAGAAGCCATGGTTCCTTTTTTTCCCCGGCCCGGCCGTGCATGCGCACGAGATGCCATCGCCCATGCAGCTTCTCGCCGTCCAAGGTGAAAGCGAGATGACCTTTCTTGTAGCCCGCGTGCGGGTCGCCCTCCGGGTACCAGCGGCCGCGATCCCAAACCATGACGGTGCCGCCGCCATACTCCCCCGGCGGGATGGTTCCCTCGAAGGCGTTGTATTCGATCGGATGATCTTCCACGTGGATGGCGAGGCGCTTCTCGTCGGGAACGAGACTCGGGCCGCGGGTGACCGCCCAACTCTTCATCACCCCGTCGAGCTCGAGCCGCAGGTCATAATGCAGACGCCTTGCGGCGTGCTTTTGGATGACGAACTGATTTCCCTTGGCTCGTCCCTTGGCTCGATGCGCGCGCCCCCGCGGTTCCGGGGTCACGTCGAACTTGCGCTTCCTGCGGTATACTTGAAGGCCCACCGCTCAGCTCGCACGCCTGCGTTTCGCCCAACCACGCTCGAGCGGCGCAGGCCTTGCAGCCACCCGCTTCTGCGCCCTGCTCCCTGCCGATTCGGAGGGCGAATCCCCGCGCTCGGCTTGCCCGCCGCGGCGCAGGGCGGCCATACGACCGATGACCTCGGTCGACGGCTTGCGGTCCCCGTTCCAATTCGCACGTGGCGCCATGACCCAACTCGCTCCCCCAAGATATAGACCAAACGCCTCGGAGCAGCGCCAGTTCCTCCGAACCCGTGGAAAAAGCGAGATACATTAAGGACTTCGCAGCATTTCTGGTTTGGGCTTGCGGTCCTGGCTGGTTAAATTTAAGCCAACCCGTTAGGTTATCGCCCCCATCCGTCGGCGGAGCTTTCCCTCGTGGCCCAACCCTCCAAGACCCCTCTCCTCGATCTAGTCAAGACGCCGGCTGACGTGCGCCGCCTGGAGAGCAGCCAACTGCGCCAGCTCGCCGACGAGCTGCGCCAGGAAACCGTGGACGCGGTGGCGGTCACCGGCGGCCATCTCGGCGCCGGGCTGGGGGTGATCGAGCTGACCGTTGCTCTTCACTATGTGTTCAATACCCCGGAGGATCGGCTGGTCTGGGACGTCGGCCATCAGGCCTATCCGCACAAGATTCTGACCGGCCGTCGCGACCGCATCCGCACGCTACGCCAGGGCGACGGGCTTTCCGGCTTCACCAAGCGTGCCGAGAGCGAATACGACCCCTTCGGGGCGGCGCACTCCTCCACCTCGATCTCGGCCGGGCTCGGCATGGCGGTCGCCCGCGACCTCGGCGGCCAATCCAACAACGTCATCGCGGTGATCGGCGACGGCGCCATGTCGGCCGGCATGGCCTATGAGGCCATGAACAATGCCGGCGCCATGAACTCGCGCCTCATCGTCATTCTCAACGACAACGACATGTCGATCGCGCCGCCGGTCGGCGCGCTCTCGGCTTATCTCGCGCGCCTGGTCTCGGGGCGGACCTACCGGTCGGTGCACCACACCGTCAAAAAAGTCGCCAAGCTCCTGCCGCCGTTCCTCGAGCAGCGCGCGGTGGCGATCGAGGAATACGCCCGCGGCCTCGTCACCGGCGGCACGTTGTTCGACGAGCTCGGATTCTTTTACGTCGGGCCGATCGACGGCCACAACATCGATCATCTCTTGCCGGTGCTCAAGAACGTGCGCGACGCCGAGAACGGACCTTTCCTCGTCCACATCGTCACGAAAAAGGGCAAGGGCTACGAGCCCGCCGAAAAATCGGCCGACAAGTACCATGGCGTCGTCAAGTTCGACGTGGCGACGGGCGCGCAGGCGAAGTCGAAAGCGGCCGCGCCCGCCTACACCAAGGTCTATGCTGAAGCCCTCATCAAGGAAGCAAAGAAAGACGACAAGATAATCGCCATCACCGCTGCGATGCCGTCGGGAACCGGTCTTGATCTTTTCGCCAAAGAATTTCCCGATCGTTGCTTCGACGTCGGCATCGCCGAACAGCACGGGGTGACTTTCGCCGCGGGGCTGGCGACCGAAGGCTTCAAGCCCTTCGCCACCATTTATTCGACATTCCTGCAACGCGCCTACGACCAAGTCGTGCATGACGTGGCAATCCAGCGCTTGCCGGTGCGTTTCGCCATGGACCGTGCGGGGCTCGTCGGCGCCGACGGGCCGACCCATGCCGGTGCGTTCGACGTGGCCTATCTCGGCTGCCTTCCGGGCTTCGTCGTCATGGCCGCTGCCGATGAGGCGGACCTCGTGCACATGGTGGCAACCGCGGCCGCTATCGACGACCGTCCGTCCGCGCTGCGCTACCCGCGCGGCGAAGGTATGGGTGTGCCGATGCCGACGGAAGGCAAGCCGCTCGAGATCGGCAAGGGGCGCATATTGCGCGAAGGCACCAAAGTGGCGCTGTTCTCGTTCGGCGCGCGACTTGCCGAATGCTTCAAAGCAGCCGACGAGTTGGCCGCGCTCGGGCTTTCAACCACGGTTGCCGACGCGCGCTTCGCCAAGCCGCTCGATACCGAATTGCTCCTTCGGCTCGCGCGCGAGCACGAGGTGCTCATCACCATCGAGGAGGGCGCCATCGGCGGTTTCGCCGCCCACGTGTTGCACGCACTCGCCGCCAACGGCGTGCTCGACGGCGGCCTCAAAGTGCGCCCCATGGTGCTGCCCGACGTCTTCATAGACCAGGACTCGCCCGCGGCGATGTATGCCAAGGCCGGCCTGGACGCCAAAGGCATCGTCGCCACGGCGTTCGAGGCGCTGGGCCAGAACCTGCAGGGCGAAGCGGTGAAGCTCGGACGCGG
>JAFAHL010000745.1 GCA_019237215.1 Hyphomicrobiales bacterium
ACCGTCGGTGTTGAGACCGTATTATCGACGGAGAAATATCGTCCTCTCGTTATGGAGGCGAAGAGTTTCGGGTTTGAGATATCGCTTCTTTACGTAACTCTGAAGACCGCGGAAATGAATGTCGAACGCGTGCAACTGCGTGTCGCGCAGGGCGGGCATGCCGTAGACGAGGAAAGAATTCGGGCACGCCGCGAGCGCTCCTTTCGCCAGCTCCCGTGGTTCCTCGACCAGGCGGATCAGGCATTGATTTTCGATAATTCCGGTTCGACACCGCGCATCATCGCCCAGAAGGCCGGCGGGACGATCCAGATTGACAGCGACGCCCCAAAAGAAATTGTCGCCGCCGTCGAAGCACTGAGCGAATAACAATCGTTATTTTAAGCCGCGGTATCGACTAACCGATCGAAGCCGTCCGCCCTATGACGTGAGAAGGAAGTAGTCGTCATTCTCGCGAAAGCGGGAATCCAGGGTCGCAGGGCTCCAGCAATTGCCCTGGACCCCCGCTTTCGCGCTAGGGCATGCACACATCTGATTGCGTCACCGGTCCGCGGCGAAAGAGACCGTCGGAATATCCTCCCGACGGACAAACTCGTCGTCCCCGCGTACGCGGGGACCCAGAGCCTGCCCCTGGCTTGAACCTGATCATTCCCCGTAAATGCCTCTGGACACGGCGGAGTTGATGATGTAGCGTCCGGGTCGTGGAGCTCCTGACGCCGCATCAACAGCTGGAAGCCGCGGAGAGCCTTGCGTGGATTGGGTCGCGCGTCAGCGAGGATGCGGGGCTGACGCGCTATCGGTTGGCGAAGGAGGTGTGCGAGCGATTCGGCTGGCGCGACGCGCGGGGGCGGCTGAAGGAGATGGCGTGTCGCAAGCGGCTGCGGGCACTGGAGCGGCGGGGCACGATCGCCTTGCCGGCGGCGCGGCGGGGGCCGCCGTCGCAGCGCTCCGAAGCGGCCCCTGGGTTGGTGTGGCCGGAAGTTACCGGGTCCTTGCGGGAGCTGGGGGTGATCACCCTGCAACCGATCGGCGCGGCAACCAAGGAGAGCGCCATATGGCATGCGATGATGCAGGCGCATCACCCGCTGGGCCGCGGCCGGCTGTGCGGGGCGCAGCTTCGCTACCTGATCGTCAGCAACCGGCACGGTGTGCTCGGTGGTCTGGCGGTGAGCGCGGCGGCCTGGCGGGTGCGGGCGCGCGACCAGTGGCTGGGCTGGGACGACGCCACGCGTGGCGCCAATCTGCAAGGCGTGGTTTGCAACAGCCGCTTCCTGATCCTGCCGACGGTGCGGGTCAAGCATCTGGGCTCGCACGTCCTGGCGCAGCTGGCGCGGCGGCTCAGGGGGGATTGGCAGCAGCGCTACGGCATCGCACCGTGGCTGATGGAAACCTATGTCGAGGCGACGCGCTCGGGCACGGTCTATCGCGCCGCCAACTGGATCGAGGTTGGCATGACCGCCGGCCGTGGCCGCCAAGACACCGTCGGCAAAGGCGGGCTGCTGCAGAAGCGGGTGTTTCTCTACCCGCTGTCGCGGCCGACGCTCAAGCGCCTGTGCGGGCGCCGAGCGCTGCCGCTGCCGGGCTGGGTGCGCCGCGAACTGGGTAGCGCCAAGCTCGGCGATCGCCGGCTGGAGGAGCGCCTGCTGCAGCTTGGCACCGCCTTTTTCGCTCGGCCCCAGGCCAACATCCCGCAGGCCTGCAGCTCGCCGGCCGCCGCTAAGGCCGCCTACCGGTTCTTTGATCATGATCGGGTAACGATGGACGCCCTGCTCGAGCCGCATCATCAGGCTACCATCGACCGCATGCGCCGCGAGAGCGTGGTGCTGGTCGCGCAAGACACCTCCAGCCTCAATTACACCATGCATTCCGAGATGCAAGGGATCGGCCCGATCAGCAATCGCGTCGATGGCCCGCAGGGACTGATGGTGCACAGTGCACTGGCCTTCCACCCGGATGGCCTGCCGCTGGGCCTTCTCGACATCGAGTGCTGGGGGCGCGATCCGCGTGAGTTCGGCAAGAAAAAATTGCGCCACAGCAAACCCATCGAAGCCAAGGAAAGCTTCAAATGGATCCGCGCGCTCACCCCGATCGGCGCGGCCGCCGGGCAGTGCCCGAGCACCCGGGTGGTGACCCTGGCCGACCGCGAAGCGGACATCTTCGAATACATCCTGGAAGCCCGCACCCGCGGGCTCGATGTCGTGGTCAGAGCCAAGGAAAACCGCGCCCTCGACCAGGAAGTCCAGCGCTTGTGGCCGCACATGCACCTGCGGCCCAAAGCCGGAACGATCGAGATCCAGGTGCCCCGCCACGGCAGGCAGCCGGCTCGCACCGCCACGATGAGCGTGCATTTCGGCGAGGTCACCCTGGCGCCACCCCAGGATAAGCAGAAGCTCCCGCCGATCCGCATGTGGGCCGTCTTCACCCGCGAAGAACTGCCGCCCAACGGGGTCAAGCAGCCATTGGAATGGATGCTGTTGACCACGGTGCCGGTGACCGGCCTGGTCGACGCCCTCGGGCGGGTGCAATGGTATGCCCGGCGCTGGGGCATCGAGGTCTTCCACCGCATCCTCAAGAGCGGTTGTCAGATCGAGGATCGCCAGCTCGGCACCGCAGACCGTCTGGAAGCGTGCCTGGCGATCGACGCGGTGGTGGCCTGGCGCATCCACTATCTGACGTGGTTGGGCCGGGCCACCCCGGATCTGCCTTGCACCGTCGCCTTCGAGGACGACCAGTGGAAGGCCGTCATTGTCTTCAAGACCCGTAAGCCGCCGCCCGAGCAACCCCCCTCGCTGCGCCAGATGATCCGCTCGATCGCCCAGCTTGGCGGCTTTCTCGCCCGCAAATCCGATGGCGAGCCGGGAACCCAAACCCTCTGGCGCGGCCTCCAGCG
>JAFAHL010000473.1 GCA_019237215.1 Hyphomicrobiales bacterium
GAGCCGTCGCGGATTTCGCCGCGCTCGTGGAAAAACACCGCCCGGGTCAACTTGTTGCCGGCCTCGCCCTTGTTCAGCCCGGCCCGGCAGCGGTCGCGCAGTTCTGGGCTTGAATACCATTCGATCATGAACAGGGTCCGCTCGATCCGGCCAATCTCGCGCAGCGCGCGCGACAGCACGTTCGTTTTCGGTAGGGCGGCGAGCTTCTTCAGAACGGTTGAGGGTACGACGATGCGGTCCTCGATCGAGACGCCGATGCGCAGTGCCTCGTCCCAGCCCTCGCGGATCGCGGCGGTATCGATACGATCGCCGATGTGATGCTTAAGGGTCGGGTAGGAATCCGCGTCCTCGAAGGCGTGCAGGCGCCAGTCCTTGAGGTCACGCAGCCGCGGCGCGACACGCTTTCCGCCCAGCGTGAACAGGCTGAAGACATGATCGCTGGCGCCGCCAGTGTCGACGTAGTGCTCGTCGATTTCGATTCGGGTCTCATGTCCATACAGCCCGTCCAGCACATAGACGGCTTCATCCTCGGTGGCGCCCATCGGCAGGATGTGGAAGTGGCCGTGTTGGTCGGAGACCCAGGTATAGAACTTGCTGCCGGGATCGCCGCTGTAATGAGCGTTGACGTCGCCGCGCTTAGCGCCCCTGCCACCGGCGCGGAAGAACTGGCCGTCCGACGATGACGTCGTGCCATTGCCCCAGAGCTTGGCGAAGGGATGCGCCAGATGGGCGTTGATGATCGCGGCCAAGGCTGCCTTGTAGGTTTCGGGCCGGATGTGGAACAGCCTGGCCCAGGTGATCTGTCGCTCGCTGAGCCCGGCCGAGGCGTCGGCCATGCGCTTGGCGCCGAGATTGGTCGCGTCGCCGAGGATTGCCGCGAGCAGCGCCGGGGTGAGCCGGACCGTGTCGCCGGTGCGCAGATGGGTGAACCATTGAGCAAAGCCGGTCCAGGTGTTGACCTCGGCCAGGAGGTCGGTGATGTCGATCTGCGGCATTCGGTCGAGGATCAGCCATTTCGCTGCATCGACCTTCGCCTTCGGCACCTTGGTGCGTTGCTGCGAGATGATCAGGACGCCATCTTCCATGCGGACGCCGGCCAGCTTGCCGGTTCGGGCCTGATGGCTCAGCCGCTTCAGCTTGAAGTCCAGTTCCTGCTCCTTTTCCGCGATCCAGGCGTCGGCGCCACGTGGGACACCGAGCCGCAGATCACCAGCCTCCTTGCGCGCGACGAAGGCCGGGCCTGGCATGAGCTGGGCTTCCAGGGGCCGGAAGGCTCGGCCGCCCTCGACCCAAACATCGCCCGAGCGCAGGCGCTCGCGCAGCACGGCGAGGGTGGCGATCTCCCAGAGACGCCGGTCCCGCTGGCCATTGGCGGCGATGAGCTTGCGAACCTTCTGGATGAGATGGCCGAGCGGCGCCTTGGCCGGCAGCCCGCGACGATCATCCCGATTGAGCTGTCGCAAGAGATCAATCGCCGTCAGCAGCGGATCAAGTGTCCGGGCAGACCGGAAGGTGAAGACATCGAGCAGTGCAGGCGCATAGCGGCGGACCCAGGAATAGCGCTCGGCGGCGCCGAGCAGCGGATCGGCCTCGGCGGTCGTGGCCAACGCTTCGACATCCGCCCGCGCCCGGACCAGACGGTGCCAGCCGATCTCGCGGTCGAGCACCTCGAAGGTGTCCTCGCCGGTCTCATTGGCTTCGACGAGCACGCGTAACGTGTCGCCGAACATGCGCAGCAACCGACCCGTCTCCTTACGGGCGTCGAGATGCCGCCGGTCCTGTCGGGCCTTGGATTTGGTGAACAGGAGGGCAATCAGCCGGCAGAACATGGTGATCGTGGCATCGGTCAGCTTGCTGGTCAGCTCGATCAGCTGCGCCGCGATCAGCGCTTGCCGGCGTCCGGCGTTGAAGTCGTCGGCCAGCCAGCTCGGCGTCACGGCGCCCTCGCGCACCAGCTGTGTCCAGCGATCCGGATGGATGCGCGCGCGACGCTGCGGATCAAGGCCGAACGACCGGACGAAGATCAGCCGTTCGATCAGGCCAAGCAGATTCCTTTCACTCGGCGCCTCCGGTAAGGCCCGCAGCCAGGCGAAACGGGTCTGCCGGATAGCGGGATCGACCATGAGAAGTTGCTCGAATGCTTCAAGCCGCTCCGGCGTCAGCCCCTCCAAAAGGCTCGTTTGAACTCGCTTACGGGCGACGGCGCGCCCTGCCGTTCCGATGCGCTCAAGCTTGTCGGTCGACGGCAGAAGCACATTGCGACTTCTGAAGGCTGCGATGGTGGCGGCCGCGATCGTCTCGCCATTATCTGTCGCGGCAGCAGCATCGATCGACGCCACTAACGCAGCGCGTTGATCGGTCCGCGTCATCATGCGCAGGCCAAGCAGTTCTTGCAGTTCCGCCGAATGTTCTCGTCTGGTATTATCCCGCCTGCCATAGTCCGCGAACACAGCCGAAGTGACACCGAGCTGGCCGGCAATGAAGCTTATGACTTCGGCCGGCACTGCATCGTTTTGCGCGAGTGGGCGTCCGATGTGACGCATCAGGCAGAACTGAACGGCGAAGCCGAGCTGGTTGTGGTGTCCGCGCTTACGGAGCGCCCGATCAAGATCATCGCCGCTCATTGTATAGTTGCGGACCAGACTATCTTCGTCGGTAGGCGGATTGAGCAGGACCGACCAACGATCGGGCTGGAGCAAACGGCGACGCGCCATGTTCTGTCTTTCCTCACGGTTCGACCGACCAGCGCCCTATTTTTTGGTGCTGGGCACGCCGCCGCCAGCGCGACTCCGCAGGCCGGGCGCATGACGGTAAAGCGTCGACACGGAAATGCCGAGACGCTTTGCCGCCTTCCGCACGGAAATCTTCGGATCGCCAAGTAGCGCGATCGCGGCGCCGATATCGTCGGAAGTGACCCGCTGTTTGCGCCCGCCCTTGCGGCCCCGTGCGAGTGACGCCGCGAGACCAGCGTTGGTCCGCTCGCGGATGATCGACCGTTCAAACTGCGCGAGCGCGCCGAAAATGTGGAAGAACAATTCACCGGCGGCGTTGGTCGTGTCGATCGCCTCGGTCAGGGAGCGAAAGCCGATTCCGCGTTCCTTCAAATCCCCGACCGTCGTGATCAGTTGCTTCATCGAACGGGCGAGGCGATCGAGCTTCCAAACCGTGAGCGTGTCGCCAGGTCGCATGTACTCAAGCGCGGCAGTCAGCTCAGCACGGTTGATCTTGGCCCCCGAGGCTTTCTCAACGAAGACCTTCCCGCAGCCGGCCGCGATAAGCGCGTCAAGCTGAAGTTGAGGGTTCTGGTCTGCCGTGGACACGCGGGCATAGCCGACGAGCATGATTTTGTTCCCACAACTCAACAGCAGAGCCAAGCATGGGAACATAGATTATGGGAACATATTATGGGAACAAAATGCAGGGCTCCAGGGGCTCTCATCGACCCGCTGCGGCATGTTCCTGCAAACGAACGTTTGCGAGAGCTCTTCAAAGCCGACCGGAAGGCCGCTC
>JAFAHL010000663.1 GCA_019237215.1 Hyphomicrobiales bacterium
GGCGGGAGAGTGCGGAGCCTGCAGCTGTTTGCGAGGCGTCGTGGAGTTCGTCGTTCGGTTTGAGGAATCGCGTCGGCCATGCGCAGAACGAGGCTCTACTCGCGCCAAGCCTGGGACAAAAACGCCGCCATCTACGAGGCCATCCGCACGATGCCCTTCAACGCGCAGCTCGCGTCCGGCACGTTGAGCGACGCGCGCTTCAAGCATTACATCACGCAGGACGCGCACTACCTCATCGGCTTTGGACGTGCTTTGGCGCTCGCGGCCGCGAAGGCGCGAGATCCGGATCGGATCGTGCAGTTCGCCAAAGCGGCGGAGGGGGCGCTGGTCGTCGAGCGGGCGCTGCACGGCTCGTTCTTCAAGCAGTACGGCATCACGCCGCGGGTATTCGCGCAGACGCCGCTCTCGCCGGCGTGTCACCACTACGTGTCGTATCTGCTCGCCACCGCATATGGGGAGCCTTACGAAGTCTTGCTCGGGGCGCTGCTGCCCTGCTTCTGGATCTACGCGCAGGTGGGGCGCGACATCCACGCCCGCGCCCGAGCGGCCAACCCGTATCAGGCTTGGATCGATACCTATGCGGGCGAAGAATTCCACGCCGCGGTGCGCGCCGTGATCGCCGCCACTGACGAAGCCGCCGCGGAGGTGTCGCCATCCCTGCGCGCGCGGATGCATGCTGCCTTCACGCGGGCGACCCAGCTCGAGTGGATGTTTTGGGATTCGGCTTTCCGGCTGGAGACCTGGCCGCTCTAGGCCCGGTCGTCGTCGCGAAGATCGCCGGAGCGACTACGTCGCGCTGCCCCAAACCTGCTGCGCCATCTCGACGATGCGGGCGCGCTCACGGTGAACCTGTGTCCTCTCGTCTCATTCGCATGTTAGAATTGCTCATATACCGTCCCGACAGCCGCCCTCGAAACGAGGCGTGCCGAAAAGTCTCCGACATCGAAGGGGCCGCGCTGCCCGCGGCAGCCATATCCTCAGAGACCTGGCTTTTTCGGTCTCACGTTACATCGGTCTGCAGGATCGCCTCCAGTTCGCTGGGCCGTCATCGACGGCCACGTCTCAGGCTCTCGAAGGGGAACGAAAATGCATCGGCCCTGGCGCAAACCCGTCTCACTCTGGCTGCTGGCGCTCGCAGCCAACCTCACTGCGCCGGCGCAAGCCGAGGACTACCCGGCGCGGCCAGTGAAGATCATCTCGGATTCGGCGCCCGGCAGTGCCGTCGACGTCACTTTGCGTATGGTGGCTGATCGGCTCGGCCAAATTTGGGGTCAACAGGTCTTGCCAGTCAATCAACCCGGTGCCGGCGGCACCATATCCGCGCGCGTCGCGGCCGAGGCCGCGCCCGACGGCTACACGCTTTATATGCCGGCGTTGTCGGTGTTCCTGCCGGCGCCGGGCAAGGCGGCCAATACCGCGTTCGAGCTGCCGCGCGATTTCGCCCCGATCGGCTCGGTGACGGAGCAGCCGATGTTCATTGCGGCGGCACCTTCCCTCGGCGTCACGACCTTGCCGGAATTGATCGCGCTCGCCAAACAACGCCCCGGCGAGATCTCCTATGCGGTGACAGGCGTCGGGCGGCTCACTCACCTGACCGGCGAATTGTTGCAACTGCGAACCGGCATCAAATTGCTGCTGGTTCCTTATTCCGGTGGTCCCAGCCACGCGCTCAACGACATCATGGGCGGTCGCATACCGTTGATCATCGAAGGGTACCAGGGCCTCGCAGGCGCAATCCAAGGCGGCAACGTCAAGCCGCTCGCGGTCGCATCGGCGCAGCGGCTGCCGGACTTCCCCAATCTGCCGACGGTGGCCGAAACCCTGCCCGGCTTCAAGGCGATGGGCTGGCAAGGGCTGGTGGCGCCCGTCGGCACGCCCGAAGCGATCGTGCGCAAGGCGAGCGAGGACCTGCGCAAAGTGGTGAGCGACCCCACGCTCGCGGCCCGGCTCGCCGGCCGCGGCAGCTATCCGCTTCCGATGTCCCCCGCCGAAGTCACCGCCTTCATTCGCGATCAACAACAACAGTGGAGCCCGGTGCTCCGGCAGCTCGCCGCCAAGCCATAAGACCGGCGCTCACCGCCGCCCATCCAGGCGCGGCCGTGCGGAGCCTCGCATTGCACTCGGCAGATTTTTTCCCGAGACTTGATGCGGCCGCCGCTGGGCATGTGGAACGCCGCCGTGAACGAGGAAACGCATGGTTGCCGGGCAAGCAATCCTTGATCCAGCCATTGTCGCCGATGGTGCCAGCAAGCTCTTTCTCGATGGCGCCGTCGTCGCCTTCCATCAACTGTCGCTTGTGGTCAAGCGCAACGAGATCATGTGCGTGGTGGGCCCCTCGGGCTGCGGCAAGACCACGCTTCTGCGCTGCATCGCGGGCCTCACCGATCTCAGCAGCGGCAGGCTTCTCGTCCACGGCAAAGCGGTCGGTGCACGGCCGCCCGACGGGGTTGCCATGGTCTTTCAGCATTTCGGCCTACTGCCGTGGAAGACCGTCTTCGACAACGCCGCATTCGGGCTGGCGATGGCGGGTGTGCCGCGCGCCGAAATCAAACCGCGGGTCATGAATTATCTCGACCTGGTCGGACTCACCGGCTTCGAGGGCCATTATCCCTACCAGCTCTCGGGCGGAATGCAGCAGCGCGTGGGTCTCGTGCGCGCGCTGGTCATGAACCCGTCGATTCTCTTGATGGACGAGCCGTTCGCGGCGCTCGACGCGCAGACGCGCGAAATTCTGCAGGAGGAGCTCCTTGCGCTCATGGAGCGGCCGGAGGAGCGCAAGACCATGGTGTTCATCACTCATTCGATCGACGAGGCGATCCTGCTGGGCGATCGCATCGCGGTGATGAGCGCGCGCCCGGGCCGCATCAAGGAGGTACTCGATATGCCGTTCGGCTGGCCGCGCAAGGCCGACGCGGTACGGTCCGACCCGCACTTTCCTGAAATTCGCCTGCACATCTGGCGCCAGCTTCATAGCGCGAAGCCGCGCCATCAGCGAGCCCCGAGAGAGGTTGCGTGACCACCGTCGAAGGAGTCCGCGGCGAGTTGAGCGGTGCCGCCCAGCCGGTTGACCTCTCCGGCGATCAGGCGCGCGCTGAACGCGTCGCGGCCGCGCGCAGGCATCGCCGCCAATTGATCGATCTTGCGATCCGCGTGGTGTCGCTGGCGATCGCGCTCACGCTGTGGGAGGTCGCGGCCTGGAACGTCGACCCGGTGCTCTTTACCTCGCCGACCAAGGTCGCGGTGGCGGCCTATCACATGGTGCTCAGCGGCGAGCTGTGGACATATCTGTGGCCGAGCCTGGTCGTGCTCGCGATCGGCTTCGCGTTCGCGGTGGTGCTCGGGATCGGCATCGGCCTCCTGCTCGCGCGCTTCTGGGTGCTCGATGTCGCGCTCACCGTTTACATCACGTTCCTGTATTCCATTCCTTCGGTCGCGCTCGTTCCGCTGATCGTGCTGTGGGCCGGATTCGACACCACCGCCAAGGTGATCATCCTGTTCCTGTTCGCCTTTTTCCCGATGGTGATCAACACCTATCAGGGCGCCAAAAGCGTCGATCCGAAGCTGCTCGAGGTCGGTCGCGCCTTCCGCTGCTCGGAACGCCAGTTGTGGTGGAACATCGTCCTGCCGGCGTCGCTGCCGTTCATCGTCACCGGATTGAGGCTGGCGCTCGGACGTGGCCTGATCGGCATGGTGCTCGCCGATCTCTATACCGCCATCTCCGGCATCGGCTATCTCATCGTGCGCACCGCGAGCACCTATCAGGTCGACAAGATGTTCGTGCCGATCGTCACGCTCGGCCTCCTAGGCGTGACGCTCACGGCGCTGCTGCGCCTCGCCGAGAGATACGTGGCGCCCTGGACCGCGGCATCGCGAGACGACTAGGCTTGCGGGGCGCACCAAGGAAGAAGGCGGAAACGCGGCATGGCGAAGGGCTATCGATCGATCTGTCTCATCGCGCTGGCGGCGGGCGTCGTCGCGATCGCCGACGCGGCCACGCGCGGCGCGGCGGCGCAAAACTGCAGCGCGATGCGCAAGATCAATATCGGCGTTTCGGTCGCGCCGCCCAATGTCGTGCACACCTCGCCCCACGTGGCCAAGGAGCTCGGCTTCTTCGCCAAGCGCTGCATCGAGCCCAATATCATCCAGTTCGAAGGCGGCGCATCGGCGACCGCGAGCGCGGCGGCGGCGCAAGGCTCGGCGATCGTGAGCGTGAGCGATGTCGCCATCGGCCGCGGCATGAAGGTGCAGCAATTCTGGGGCTTGGCGCCCAGAATGCCGCAGGCCTACATGGTGTCACCCGACGTGAAGACCGCGGCCGATCTCAAGGGCAAGAAGCTCAGCGCGACCGGCGGCGGGGTCGGCGGCTTCAACTGGCGCATGGGGCGCGAGATCCTGCGCACCGCCGGGCTGACGGTCGACGACGCACACTTCATCTCCGCCGCCACCGCCGGCCGCTTGCCGGGCCTGATCGCCGGGCAGATCGACGGCGTCGCGTTGCATCCCGAGGACGTCTATCTCGCCAAGAAACAGAAGCCTGGTCTGAACGTTCTCGTTCAGCTCGCCGATCTCATGCCCAATTACATGTTCAACGCCTACGGCGCCTCGCTCGAGTGGATCGCCCGCGACCGCGCGCTCCTGCGCGATACCGCCGCCGCGATGATCGAGGCCAATCGCGCCATGTTCCACGACAAGGCGGACGTCGTGCCGATCATCGAGAAAGCGACGGACAAACCGCGGGACGCGGTCGAATATGCCATCGACGTGCTGACCAAAAATTGCATCTGGTCGATCAATACCGGCTTCGATCCCGCACGCACGCAATGGTCGATCGACAATAGCGCCGAGAACGGCGACCTCGAGAAGGACAGGAAGCCGACGGTCGCGCAGGTCGCGAATATTCAACTCGCCAAGGAAGCGGTCGAGGCGGCGGGCGGCCCCGTCACCATCGGCAATTGCAAGGATTAGCGCATGTTCCGGAAAAGTGGGAACTGGTTTTCCGAATAGAACATGCGCAAAACCTAAGAGGACTGCCATGAACATCCAGACGCCGCGTCCGTCCGCGCACCAGCCATGGGAACTGGTGCGCACGCGCCTCGATCAGAACACTCCTTTCTCCAACATGCATGAGACACCCTATTATCGGGACGCGGTCTACGACCATTTCTCCAAGCAGGAATATCAGCGTCGCTACCGGGCGCTGCGCGAGAAAATGCGCGAGCACAAGCTCGACTGCGTGATCGTGCCGGGCGGCCCCAGCCATTGGAGCTTCGGCGGCGGCATGCAATGGCTCACCGGCCATTGGGAGTGGCACGCGATCTCGTCCTACGTGGTGGTGCCGCTCGACGGCGAGCCGACGCTGGTGTTCTCCATGGGCGGCACTCATGCCGAGGCGTGCCGGCGCGAATGCGCCAACGCTTTGTCCGACGTCCGCCACAGCCGCAGCGGCAAGTATGCCGAAGTCATGGTCGAGCGGCTCAAGGAGCTCAAGCTCGAGCGCGGCCGCATCGGGCTTATCGAGATCGACGCGCGGCACAGCGATTATCTGCCGGTCAACCAGTACAACGTGCTGCGGCAGTCGTTGCCCGACGCGGAGCTCGTCTTCACCAAGGGCTTCATGCACGAGCTGGTCGTGGTCCACAGCGAGGAGGAGCTGCGCTGCGTGCGCAAGGCCGGCGTGCTGTGCGAGCGCGCCATGCAAGCGATGGTCGCGCGCGCCAAGCCCGGCGTGCCGGAATACGAGCTGCGCGCGGCGGCCGGTGCCGCCATTCTCGACGGCGGCGGCGACATCGATTTTCTCATCATCGGATCAACGCCGATGGCTGACCCGGCGATGGTGTTCGGCAACCCGCGCCCGTCGCACCGCAAGCTCAAAAAGGGCGACATCATCAATATGGAGCTCGCCGCCGGCTACAACGGCCTCTCCGCGCAGATCGGCTCGCCGATTACGCTGGGGCCGCCGCCCGATATGGTGCGCAAGTTCTGGGACGAGATCACGCTGCCCGGCTACCGCAAGATCATCGCCGAGATCAAACCCGGAAATCCGACCGACAAAATGCGGCTCGCCAGCCGTTTCTTCCGTGAGCGAGGGGTACAGTCGCGCCCGACGCAAGTGCACGGCATCGATATCGTCACCGACAAGCCGCACGTCTTCGCCGAACGCACCGACGCCGACGAGATCGACAAGGTGCTCAAGCCCGGCATGATCATCATGGCCGAGCCCAATCCGATCACAGCGGATGGGATGTTCGGCATCTTTCTCGGACACACCTTCATCGTG
>JAFAHL010000325.1 GCA_019237215.1 Hyphomicrobiales bacterium
CACGGTTCTCACCGTGGTCGATGAAGCACTGGGACGCTCGCCGCCCTCCGGCGCCCGGCAGGACGTGCAGGAAATTCGAGGTTCGTTGTCGCGACCGCCCGAGACCGCAAAGCCGTGAACGACCTCTTTTGAGCTTCGGCGAGAAAATGCACGCAATGCCAAAATCCAATGCTCGGGAGGGGGAAAATCACAATCTCGATCACGCTACCGTCGACGATTTCGGCCGGGAATGGCAGCGCGTCGACCAGAGCAGCGTTTCCAGCGCTGAAGTGCGGCGCAGGTTCGGCGAATATTTCGCGCTTTTCCCCTGGGACAGTCTGCCGCGCAACGCCGTCGGCTTCGACGCAGGCTGCGGCAGTGGGCGGTGGGCCGCGTTGGTCGCGCCGCGCGTCGGCCGCCTCCACTGCATCGATGCCAGCGCCGATGCGTTGAGGGTCGCGCAAAGAAGCCTTTCGGGCCTGGGCAACGTGGAGTTTCACGTGGCGCCGCTCGACGCCATGCCTTTGCCCGACGACAGCATGGATTTCGGTTACAGCCTCGGCGTGCTCCACCATTTGCCCGATCCCGCGGCGGGCCTTGCCGTATGCGTGAGAAAGCTCAAACGTGGAGCGCCGATGCTCGTTTATATCTATTACGCCTTCGAAAACCGGCCGGCGTGGTTTCGTCTGTTGTGGCGAGCAAGCGACCTCTTGCGCCATGCGCTTTCGAAGGCACCCTTTCGCTTGAAGTCGGCGGTTGCCGAACTACTTGCTGCCTGCGTCTACTGGCCGCTGGCGCGCGGAGCGTGGCTATTCGAGCGGCTGGGCGGCAATGTCACCGATTGGCCGCTCAGCGCCTATCGCGGGCGCAGCTATTATGCGATACGCACCGACGCGCTCGACCGTTTCGGCACGCGGCTCGAGCATCGCATGAAGCAAGCCGAGATCCGAGTGTTAATGGAGAACGCCGGGCTGGGCGAAGTACGCTTTAGCGATGGCGTGCCATTTTGGTGCGCGATCGGGCGCAAGATCTAAATCGAAGAGAGCAAATCAAGGACCGACCTTTTTCGCGGTGGGAGGTGGCGACAAATCGAAGGGCTCAAATCTCTGTTTATAGCATTGATCGATGACGATACCGAGGCGCGAGTCGATAATCTTGTCGCCCTGAATGAACAAGGCATAGTTCTGAGGTTTTCCGTGCGCGTCGACCTTGAGACAGGTGAGCCAAGCCGGACCCTTGAGGTGATCGACTAGTCGGACCCCGGAAATTTCGAGGTCGCCGACAGACCCCACATTCGGGATTACCGCTTTAACGTTGTCGGCGACGACGCGGCGGTAGTTCGGTTGCGGCAGGTCGATGGCGGCAGGCGTTAAATTCTGGACGACCTCGCTCGCCGAGCAACCGGCCAAAGCGGCTGCAAGCGCCGCCAAATGCGCGCACCTAGCAAATCGACCTAGTTGCCCTTGGTGCGAGGCCAGTGCGCCAGATTTTCTTTCGGTCGCCATCGACTGCAAAGGCGTTCATTTAGAGGGATGCCGATCACAAGCTGTCCGGCGAAGCCTGTCAGGGCGTTAATCATATGGTTGCAGAATGCGGCGATTGATGGGTGCCGGGCTGTTGGACAGTGGCTGCGCGAGGTAGCGCACGCACCCAAAGGCCGGTATGGATGGGCGCTGCACGTTATTTGGGCGGCAAAATCGGGACGATGATCCGCTTTTCGAGCTTCACGCCACGGATGTGGCTCATTCTGGTGCACGACCTCCTGGCCACGGCGGCGGCGGTGGTCGCGAGTTTCTTCATTCGCTTCGAGGAGGGCGGACTTGCCGAGCGCTGGCAATTCCTGGCGATTTTGCTGCCTGCCTTCGTCGTGTATTCCGGTTTCATCTACGGCGTCTCTGGCCTCTACAAGGCGAAGTGGCGCTTCACCTCGCTGCCCGATCTCTTCAACATCGTGCGCGCCGCGACGATACTGGCGGTAACGCTGCTCGCGCTCGACTACGTGCTGCTGGCGCCAAACGTCTACGGCACATTCTTCTTCGGCAAGATCACGATTGTACTTTATTGGCTGCTGCAGATCGCTTTTCTGGCAGGCCCGCGCATCGCCTACCGCTATTTTCGCTACACCCGCACGCTCCAGCATGCCAAGGCGGGCGGTTCAACGCCGATCCTCGTCGTTGGCCGCACTGCCGATGCCGATGTGCTGTTACGTGCGATCGAGAGCGGCGCGGTGACGAAGATCCGCCCCGTGGGCATCCTGTCGCCGTCCATGGCGGATCGGGGCCAAGCCATACGCGGCATTTCCGTGTTCGGCGGTCCAGATGATATCGAGGGTGTGGTCGCCGAACTCAGCAAGCGCGACATCAACGTGACGCGGCTTGTGCTCGCGCCGAGCGCGCTCGTGCCGGAAGCAAAGCCCGAAACCATTCTGATGCGGGCCAGGCGCCTTGGGTTGGCTACTAGTCGCCTTCCTTCGCTCGATGACGGCGGCGAAGCACTGCAGCTCGCGCCGGTCAATGTCGAGGATTTGCTGCTGCGGCCTAGGGTGAAGATCGATTACCACCGCCTGGAAGGTTTCGTGCGAAATAAATCGATCATCGTGACCGGCGGCGGCGGCTCCATCGGAGCCGAGATTTGCGACCGCATTGTAACCTTCGGCGCGGGGCGCGTGCTGGTCATCGAGAACTCCGAGCCTGCGTTGCACGCCGTCTTGGAAATGCTTGCGGCCAAGCAGTCGAAGGCGAAGATCGAGGGCCGTCTTGCCGACGTACGCGATCGCACCCGCATCTTCCGCCTGATGAACGCCTTTCGGCCCGACATCGTATTTCACGCCGCAGCGCTCAAGCACGTGCCGTTGCTGGAGCAGGACTGGGCGGAGGGAGTCAAGACCAACGTGTTCGGCTCCGTCAATGTGGCTGACGCTGCGATCGCCGCGGGCGCGGGCGCCATGGTGATGATCTCGACCGACAAGGCGATCGAGCCCGTGTCGGTGCTTGGCGCGTCGAAGCGCCTTGCCGAGATGTATTGTCAGGCGCTCGATAACGACTTCGCGCGGCGCGGCGCGCCACACGAGCGCGCCATGCGATTGATCGCGGTGCGCTTTGGCAACGTTCTCGCCTCGAATGGTTCGGTGGTGCCGAAATTCAAGGCGCAGATCGAGGCCGGCGGTCCGCTCACGGTGACGCATCCGCAGATGGTGCGCTACTTCATGACGATCCGCGAGGCGTGCGACCTTGTGGTCACGGCGGCAAGCCATGCGCTCCAGGTCGGGCAGGCGGGTGTGGCGGTCTACGTGCTCAATATGGGCCAACCGGTGAAGATCGTCGATCTCGCCGAGCGGATGATCCGCCTCTCGGGTCTCGAACCTGGGCGCGACATCGACATTACCTTCACCGGCATCAGGCCCGGCGAGCGCCTGCAAGAAATCCTGTTCGCGCGCGAGGAGCCGACCGCCCCCATCGGCATCGAGGGCATCGTTGCCGCCAAGCCGGTGAGTCCTTCGCTCGAAGCGATGCGCGGCTGGCTTGCGGCACTCGAACGAGGCCTCGCACGGGAAGATCGGTCCGTTATCTTTGGCGTGTTGCACGACGCGGTACCGGATTTTGGCGGGGAAGCGGCCTGAATTCTGGCATCTTGTCGCAGTTCTCGACGGCCCGACGCTCCCCGCGTGATCTTGCGGGCCTCGCTGAACCCGTCGACCCTTACTACGGCGGCCCCGGTGCGCCTGCCAGCCCGTGTTGGGAAGGACAGCGACAGAAAAATCTCTGTTAGCGTCGCTTCATGACGCCGCAGAAAGCGGCAAGAAGCCACAGGATGATTACGGCGCTGGCGCCCAACATCACCAGTGAGACGACGAGGTTATGCGCCGCGACGGTGATGAGCGCGAGCGCGGCCAGCGCCAGATTGGCCACAAACACGCGAGTGACGATGTCGCGCACCGTCAGGCCGCAATCGGTGGCGCGCTGATAGAAATGCGTGCGATGGGCTCGCCAGAACGGCTCGCCCCGCACGACGCGGCTGGCGAGGGTAATCGTCGCATCGGCGAGATAGTAGAGGGGTAGGATCAGCGCCGCTGCCACATGGCCCATTGCAGCAAGCTGCATCAACAGCCAGCCGAGTAGAAGCCCAATCGGCAAGCTGCCCACATCGCCAAGAAAGACCTGCGCTACCGGCCTA
>JAFAHL010000344.1 GCA_019237215.1 Hyphomicrobiales bacterium
CTGGTGGCCACACTTTGCATCTGCATTGTCTGGCTGCCGATGTTCCAGCTTGGCGGCATCTCCGGCTACCTGTTCCGGCCGCTGGCGGAAGCCATTGTCTACGCGATGATCGCCTCGTTCATCCTCTCGCGTACGCTCGTGCCCACCATGGCTGCGTGGCTGCTTCGCGGCCAGGTTCACGGCCATGGCGACGACCACGGCGATCCCGGGTTCTTCAAGCGTTTCCAGCGGGGCTTCGAGCGTCGCTTCACGAAGTTTCGCGAACGGTACCGGGTCGTCCTCACGCGCGCGGTGCATCACCGGCGGCGTTTCGTGACGGTCTTCGTCGCGTGTATTGCCGTCTCGATGTGCCTGATCGCATTCCTCGGCCGTGACTTCTTTCCGGGCATCAAGTCCGGTGAGATCGCGATGCACATGCGCGCGCCGATCGGCACGCGCCTTGAAGACGCAAGCCGCAATGCGGTGCTCGTGAACCAGGCGATCCGGCAGATCCTGCCGGGCCAGGTGACGAACCTGGTCGACAACTGCGGTCTGCCGGCGAGCGGCATCAATGAAGCCTACAGCGCCGACGGCACCATCGGGCCGCAGGACTGCGACATCGACATCAGCCTGAAGAACGACGCGTCGCCCGTGGACGATTACCGGTTCAGGCTGCGCCGCGAATTGCCGAAGATGTTCCCGGGCACCGAATTCTCGTTCCTGCCGGGGGACATGACGGCGAAGATCCTGAACTTCGGATTGCCCGCGCCCATCGACGTGCAGATTTCGGGCCGGGGGCAAGCGGCCAACATGGCGTATGCACAGCAGCTCGCGGCCCGTCTCAGGAAGGTTCCCGGAACTGCCGACGTGCGCATCCAGCAGGCCTTCAATGAACCGACGCTGCTCGTTGCGGCCGATCGCTCCTTTGCTTCGGGCATGAGTCTTTCGGAGTCCGATGTGGCGAACAATGCGCTCGCGACGCTGTCGGGCAGCGGCCAGACCGCGCCGACTTACTGGCTCGACACGGCGAGCGGCGTTTCGCACCTCGTCAACATGCAGACGCCCCAGGACCAGCTCACCTCGATGAACGATCTCGAGACGATCCCGATCGACCAGGGCAAGGGCGCACCGAGCGGCAACCGCATGGAGCTGCTGGGCGCGCTTGGCCACATCAGCCAGACGGGCACGCCGCTGCTGGTGTCGCATTACAACATCCTTCCGGTGGTGGACATCTTCGTCAGCAATCAACGACGCGATCTGGGCGCCGTGTACGACGACGTTCAGCAGGCCATTCACGAGATGGCGCCGCAACTGCCGCATGGCGCGAGCATCCATGTGCGCGGGCAGGCAACGACGATGATGAGCGCCTACCTCGAGCTGATTGGCGGCCTGGCCGTCTCGGTGCTGCTCGTGTATCTGGTGATCGTCGTCAATTTTCAGTCGTGGCTCGATCCGTTCATCATCATCACGGCGTTGCCGGGCGCGCTCGCCGGCATCGTCTGGAGTCTGTTCCTCACACACACGCGCCTTTCAGTTCCGGCGCTCACCGGCGCCATCATGTGCATGGGCACCGCCACCGCCAACTCGATCCTCGTCGTCTCGTTCGCCCGCGAACGTCTGGCGGCGCACGGCAACGCCGTCGCGGCCGCGATCGAAGCGGGCTACGCACGGATCCGTCCGGTCATCATGACGGCGCTCGCAATGATCATCGGCATGCTGCCCATGTCCTTCAGCAATTCGCAGAACGCCCCGCTCGGCAGGGCCGTGATCGGCGGCTTGCTGGTCGCCACGTTTGCCACTTTGCTATTTGTTCCCTGCGTCTTTGCCATCATGCATCGCAACGACAAGAAAGCCACGGAGTCTCATCAATGAACGTACATCGCGAGGTAGATCTGGAGGCCCAGGCTCCGAGCCGTACCCGACCGAAGCTGATCGCGGCGGTTGCCGCCTTGATACTGGGAGGGCTGGTGATCCACGGGATCGTCGAACGCCACGACAACGTGGCAGATCTGCAGAACGTCGCTAATCAGGACGCCGTTGCCCCCGTTGAGGTGACCTCCCCAGCCGCGGGGCCGGCGACGCGCCTGGTCACGCTGCCGGGCAACGTCAAGGCGTGGTACACAGCGCCGATCTATGCGCAGGTATCGGGCTATGTGCACAAGTGGTACGTGGATTACGGGGCGTTCGTGAAGGCCGGCACGTTGCTCGCCGCGATCGATGCGCCGACCGTCGATGCGCAATACCAGGCCGCGCTCGCGAAGCTGGCGGTCGCGAAGACGAACAGCGTGCTCGCCGACGTCACCGCCACGCGCTGGAAGGCGCTTTCCGGTACCGAAGCCGTGTCGCAGGAGGATGTCGACATCAAGGTGGCCGATGCCGCCGCGAAGAAGGCGCAGGTACAAGCCGCCCAGGACGAGGTGCAGCGCGACCTCGCGCTGACGAAGTTCGAGCGCATCGTAGCGCCCTTCGACGGCATCGTGACCGCGCGTAATACCGACATCGGCAACTACGTGAGTCCCGCGGGGGGCGATGTCAGTTCGCACGGCGCGGCGGCCGAACTGTATTCGGTGGCCGACGTGCACGCCATGCGCATCTTCGTTTCGGTACCGCAGGATTATGCAGCGATGCTGAACGCGGGGCTCCACGCCACGTTTACGGTGCCCCAGTATCCGGGGCGCGTGTTCGATGCACAGCTCGTGACCACGGCCAACGCATTCGATCCACAGACGAGAACCGTGGTGGCCGAACTGGTCGCACAGAATCCCGAGCATCTGCTGTGGCCCGGCACCTATGCAACGGTGCGATTCGAGGTTCCCTCGGACAAGAACGTCCTCGTCATACCCGAGCAGGCGTTGCTGTTCCGCGATCAGGGCATGCAGGTGGCGCTCGTCGATTCGCATGACAGGGTTCACCTCCAGAACGTGAAGCTCGGGCTCAACCTCGGTCAGAACGTGCAGGTCGTGTCGGGCCTCAAGCCCGACGATCGCGTGATCGTCAGTCCGTCCGCCGGGATACTCGAAGGTCAGCAGGTGCGCATCGTGAACGGCGTGCCGGGCATCGGGCCGGGCAACGCGGCTGGAACCCCACAGGGTCAACCGCAGGCGCCAGTGCAAGTGCAAGCGCACGCCGACAATGCGGGGAACAATCCAGAATGAAATCTCCAATCAAGATCGCACTGCGCCGGGCTGGCGTACTGCTGGCGCTCGTCGCGCCCCTCGCCGCATGCAGTCTCGCGCCGACCTACAGGCCGCCCAAAACGGTGCTGCCCGACAGCTACCAGGGGACCGGACCGTTCGTGCTCGCGCGGCCCGGCGATCAGCTCTCGCGCGGCCCGTGGTGGGAAGTGTTCAAGGACCCGCAACTTGACACCCTGGAACGCGAGCTGGATGCGTCGAATCCGACACTGCGCGCCGAGCAGGAAACGTATACGCAGGCGCGCGACGTCGCGGCCGAGGCCCGTTCGCAACTGTTCCCCCAGTTGAGCGCGCAGGCGTTCGCGACCGACAACGGTCTGTCGAAGCACGCGCTGTTTCACAGCAGCACGTCGAGTTCGCCGCTCGAAGAGTCTTCGCTGGGTTATGGCGCGGCCGCGACGTGGGAGCCTGACCTGTGGGGCGAGATCCGTAACCGGACCCACTATGCGAAGGCCAATGCGCAGGCTGCCGCGGCGATGGTCGCATCGGCGCGGCTCAGCCTCGAAATGGAACTGGCGGACGATTACATGATGCTGCGCGGCCTCGACGAGCAGCACGTGATCTATCTGAGCACCATCCAGTCGTATGGCGAGGCGCTCAAGCTGACTTCGCTGCGCTACAGCCGGCAG
>JAFAHL010000498.1 GCA_019237215.1 Hyphomicrobiales bacterium
GCGTAGCTGACGCCGGTCAGGATGGCGGTGAGCGCGCCCGCGATCTGGCGGCCGGCGTCGGAGTCGTAGGAGAGGCCCGAGGACATCAACAGGCCGCCGAGATTGGCGTAGCCCAGGCCCAGCGTGCGGAACTCGAAGGAGAGCAGCGCGATCTCGCGCGAGGGAAATTGCGCCATCAGCACCGAGATTTCTAGCACGATGGTCCACAGCCGCACCGCGTGCTCGTAGCCCTCGAGGTCGAACTGCTGCGTCGCCGCGTTGCGGAAGGCGAGCAGGTTCATGGAGGCGAGATTGCACGCGGTGTCGTCGAGGAACATGTATTCCGAGCACGGATTGCTGGCGCGGATCGGCCCCGAAGCCGGGCAGGTGTGCCAGTCGTTCACCGTGGTGTGGTACTGCAGGCCGGGATCGGCGCAGGCCCAGGCGGCGTAGCCGATCTTCTCCCACAGCGCGCGCGCCTTGACCGTCTTGGCGATCTTGCCCGGCTTGGTGCGCCAGAACAGATCCCAGTCGCCGTCGGCCTCGACCGCCTTGAGGAACTCGTCGGTGACGCGCACCGAGTTGTTGGAGTTCTGCCCCGAGACGGTGAGGTAAGCCTCCGAATCCCAGTCGGTGTCGTAGACCGGGAACTCGATGTCGGTGTAGCCCTGCTTGGCGAACTGGATCACGCGCTTGATGAAATTGTCGGGCACGTGATTGCGACGCGCGGCCTTGATCTCCCGCCGCAGCACCGGGTTCTTGTCCGGATCGAAGCAGTCGTCGCCCGAGCCTTCGCAGTTCACGCACGCCTTGAGAATCGCGCGCAGGTGCTTCTGGTTGATCTTGGAGCCGGTGACGAGATTCGCCACCTTCTGTTCCTCGATCACCTTCCAGTCGATGAATTGCTCGATGTCGGGGTGGTCGGTGTCGACGATCACCATCTTGGCGGCGCGGCGCGTGGTGCCGCCCGACTTGATGGCGCCGGCCGCGCGATCGCCGATCTTGAGAAAGCTCATCAGGCCGGAGGATTTTCCTCCGCCCGCGAGCCGTTCACCCTCGCCGCGCAGGCGCGAGAAGTTCGAGCCGGTGCCGGAGCCGTATTTGAACAGGCGCGCCTCGCGCACCCACAGATTCATGATCCCGCCTTCGTTGACGAGATCGTCGGCGATCGACTGGATGAAGCAGGCGTGCGGTTGCGGATGCTCGTAGGCGGACTTCGACTTCACGAGCTTGCCGGTCGCAAAGTCGACGTAGAAATGCCCCTGGCTCGGTCCGTCGATGCCGTAGGCCCAGTAGAGCCCGGTGTTGAACCATTGCGGCGAGTTCGGCGCCGCCATCTGCATCGCGAGCATGTAGATGAGCTCGTCGAAGAAGGCGCGCGCGTCCGCTTCCGAATCGAAATAGCCGCCCTTCCAACCCCAATAGGTCCAGGTGCCGGCAAGCCGCTCGAACACCTGCTTGGAGGAATGTTCGCCGGTGGCGCGCTCCTTCTCTGGCAGTGCCGCCAACGCCGTCTCGTCGGCGCTCGAGCGCCACAGCCAGGAGGGAACGGTCTCTTCCTCGACCTTCTTGAGCCGCGCGGGCACCCCCGCCTTGCGGAAGTATTTTTGCGCCAGCACGTCGGCGGCGACCTGCGACCAGGAGGCCGGCACCTCGACGTTCTCGGCACGGAACACCACCGAGCCGTCGGGATTGCGGATCTCGCTTTCGGTCAGGCGGAACGCGATGTCCGCGTAGGGGGACTGTCCTTCCTTGGTGTATCGCCGCGCAATTCGCATCATCCGCCCCTTCAGTCGTTGGCGCGGCGGCCCAGCGGACCGCCGACACGTCACCCGTCACGCGGCCCTGGCCTCCCGGCCGCGCTCGGACTGGCTCGTTACGCTCGTCTCTATTTAACGCCTTCCCCGTGGTCCTGGCGGGCCCGGGTTTTATTGCGGCGCGTTCCGGCGCGCTCGCCCGTTCAGGCAAACGAAGAGCCTCTCTCCGGCGCCGTCGCAGCGAGCGGAGCGGTTACGCAGACCCTTTCAGGAGAGCGCCCGGCGGGACTTCGAACCACTCGCGCCGAACCTTTTCAAGCTAGGACAGCACCTTCGGTTCGTCAAGGCTTAGTAGCCCCCCGTAAACAAACTGCTAAATATGGTGCCGAGCTTGTGAAATTCGGGGGCGACTCAGGTGCGGTGCAGCAAGTGTCGGATATCGGCGGCGGATTCGGAAGGGTTCCATTCACAGCCCGGTCACGCGCCTGTCACGAAATTGATGTCAAGCGAGAAATTATCAGCACGGCCCTCCGTCCGAGTGAGGGCGGGCCCGCGCAACCGCCTCGCGCGCGACACGGGCGGGCGATGCGGACGTGCGCCGAATGCGCCGGCTCGCCCGCATATTTGCGAGGATTTTCGCGCATGAGCGACACCGATCCTTCATCGCACGGCGCGCGCGGCCCGACGCTCGCCGTTTTGATTCGCGGCGCCTGCGCCCCGCGTCACTTCAAGACCAGGTCGATCTGCAGGACCTCGTTGAAGGCGACGGCGGAGTGCTCGATGCCGTTGCCGGCCGACTGGCCGTCGCCGCTCACCGTATAGAGGCGATTGCCGACCGCGCCGACCGCAAGCCCATGGCGCGGATGCGGCATGGACGGCAGCACCTGCCAGCGGTTGAGCACCGGGTCATAGGATTCCACCGCCTTGAAGGCGGCGAGGAAGCGCTGGTCCTGGCCTTCGCCGCCGGCGACCAGGATCTGGTTGTTGTAGACCCCGGCGCCGATGGCACTGCGCGCCGTGGGCATGCGCGTGCGCGGCGTCCACAGATCGGTTGCAGGGTCGTACATCTCCACCAGATCGACGTTGTTGCTGGCGCTGGAGATGAAGGCTGCGCCGACGCGGCCGCCGATCACGTAGATCTTGTCGCCGACCCCGACCGCCACATGGTGATTGCGGGCGAGCAGCAGCGGGCGCACGGTTTTCCAGCTGTTCGCCGCGGGGTCGTACTCCTCGACCGTCGCCACCACGTTGTGCGGGCGCGCCGGGTGGATGCCGTTCTCGTTCACGCCGGGAAGCGAGTTGGCGCCGCCGGTGACGTAGATCTTGCCGTTGGCGACGCCGGCAGCGGCTGCGCCGCGCTTCGTCGGCATGGGCGCGAGCTCTTTCCACTCATCAATGGCGGGATCGTATTCCCAGGCATTGTTGACCGCGTTCCAGCCGGGGGGACCGGAGTCGGGATAAGTGAAGCCGCCGAAGGCATAGATCTTGTCGTTCAAGGTCGCGAACGCGACGTGATGGGAGGCAAGCCGCATCGGCCGCTTCTTGGCCCATTGATTGGACGCCGGATCGTATTCGTAAACCATCGCCTTCGGCTTCCAGCCGGGCGCGAGGCCGGCGAACACATAGACTTTGCCGGCGGCGGTTGCGCCGAGCACTTCCTCCGACGCCTCCGGGAACGGCGCGCCTTGGAACCAAGGATTGGCGGCGGTCGGCGCTGTCGGCGCGGGGCCCTGCGCGAACGCCGCGGGCGCAACCCACGCGGCCGCGATCAGCGCGCCACCCAAGTGCCACAGGCGCATTGACGTCATTTTCGCCTCCCATGGATTTGATTGCGAAGCAGAGGGCTTCGCCTTGCCCGCGGATGCGGGGAGGGGGCAAGCATAGGCGGGCGATTGCAGTCGGCGCAACTCGGCACACTTCTTCCTGTGCAACCGAGCTGCCGGGTGGACTTCGCGCGGCGGCGGTGGCATGAACGCGCCGCCCATCTCGGTCTTGGCATGAGCGGATGAAAACGTTTTTTCTGCGCTTCTTCACCTGGTGGAACGGGGCCACCTTCGGCGCGCTGACGTGGACCTGGCTCTACGGCGAGCTCGTGGGTGAGGACGAGTTCGGCAATCGCTATTACCGCACCAGGGGCGGCAAGATCGATCCGACGCTCGGCTACGAGCGGCGCTGGGTGATCTACAACGGCACGGCCGAAGCCTCGATCGTGCCGCCGTCCTGGCATGGCTGGCTGCACCACACGGTCGACACGCCCCCGACCCAGGAAGAGGTCACGCCGCGGCCGTGGTGGAAGCCGCACCGGCCCAACCTCACCGGCACGCCAGCCGCCCACCGCCCCATCGGCTCGACGCTCGCGCAAGGCCGCAGACCGAAGGCGACCGGCGACTACAAGCCCTGGACACCGGGGCGCTAGGCGGGGGTTCCGACTGCGGAACGGCCCTTTCCCCGCCGTATTCTCGGTGTTAACCGGCAAGCCTGCCCGCCCGTGTTCGAGCACCGCCTGATGGCCCGATTGCGTCGCATCGCCTGCTTCATCGCCGCGCCGATCGCGGCATGGGCGACGCTCGGCGTGCTGCCGGCCGGAGCGCAGTTCTTCAACCCGTTCGAAGCCCTGTTTGGGCCGCCGCCACGGCCACCGTCGAGCGTGCCGAGCGGCCGCCCGCAGCAGGCCTATCCGCAGTACCAGGATCAGCGCTATCCCGACCAGCGCTATCCGGACCAACGCTATCCCGAGCAGCAGCAATATCCGGATCAGCCAAATCCGGGGCAGGCGCGGCAGGCTCCGGCGGGGGGCGTGCAATCGCAGCCCTTGCCCCCGCCCGACGGCGCCGCCGCGGCGGTCGATCCGCTTCCCGGCCAGCGCCAGCCGCGCGGCGCGCCGCAGCCCGCCGACACCTCGCCGCAACCGGGCGACGAAGTCATCGCCGAGCCGCCGTCGCAAAAGGTCGCCAACAAGTCCGCCATGTTCTCCGGCCTCGACAAGATCACCGGCCGCATCATCGCCTTCGATGCCGCCATCGGCGAGACCGTGCAGTTCGGCGCGCTGCAGGTGACGCCACGGATCTGCTACACCCGCCCGCCGACCGAGACCCCCAACACCGACGCCTTCATCGAGGTCGACGAGGTGACGCTGCAGGGCGACGTCAAGCGCATCTTCACCGGCTGGATGTTCGCAGCCAGCCCGGGCCTGCGTGCGGTCGAGCACCCGATCTATGACGTCTGGCTCACGGACTGCAAAAATCCGGTGGTCGCCGCGACCGCGCCGTCTGCGCCGCCCGAGCCGCCGCCCGCATCGGCGGCACCGCCGGCCAAGCCCGCCGCAGCACCGCCGCAGCGGCGAAGCAGCCAGCAGGCGGCGCCGCAGCTTGCGACCGAGCCCGCCGCCCCGCGGCGCTGATTTCATTCACACGCGCGAGGATCGATCCGCCGTCAAGAGGGCGAGCACCTGCGCGCCCGAGACCGGACCCTTGGTGCCGAGCGCGGCGAAGTCGCCCTCGCCCGTAAGCGCCGCTTCCAGCAGTTTGTGATATTGCCGCCGCGGCACCTCGATCGCGCCGAAGGTGCGCAGGTGATCGGTCACGAACTGCGTATCGAGGAGCTTGAAGCCGCCGGCCTTGAGACGCGCGATGAGGTGCACGAGCGCGACCTTGGAAGCGTCGCGCGCGCGGTGGAACATGCTCTCGCCGAAGAACGCGCGACCGAGCGTGACGCCGTAAAGACCGCCGACGAGGGTGTCGCCGTCGTAGACTTCGAGGCTGTGGCAATGGCGCCGATCGTGCAGCTTGCGATAGAGCACGCGGATGCGCGCGTTGATCCACGTGCGCGGGCGGCCGGGGCGGGGCTCGGCGCAGCCCTCGAGCACCGCCTCGAAGTCGCGGTTGATGGTGACGGTAAAGCGATCCGAGCGCACGGTGCGGGCGAGGCGGGACGGCAGGTGAAAGCGATCGAGCGGGATAACGCCGCGCTTCTCGGGCTCGAGCCAATAGAGCGCCGGATCCTCGGCGCTCTCCGCCATGGGGAAGATGCCGCAGGCATAGGCCTTGAGCAGCACCTCCGGTGTGATCTCGATGAACGTGGTCTCGCGGTTGGCCATGCTTTCACGTCCGGCGGCGCGGATGCTTCCCGAACATAAGGTGTGCTAACGTGCCACGGGAGAGGTTCACGTGCCAACCGCATTCGCCGTGCCTGCGTGCCGCCGCCCCACCGTCCTGATCGCGGCGTGGCTCATCGTGCTGCAGGCCTTCCTCGCGGGCGTCGCGGCCGCGCAGGCCGTCGCGATGGCGGCATCCGATCCGATCAATGCCATCTGCCACGCAGCGGACGGCGCCGGTGCGAACGACGGCACGGCGCCGCAAAGCGTCAAGATCGAGCATCTATGCTGCGCCCATTGCATCTCGGCGGCTCCCACGATCGCTCCGCCCGATGCGCCGCGCGCCGCGCCAGCGCAGCTCGTGTCGCGGCCGCTCGCCTGCTCGAGCTTCACGGTTGTCATCGCGCGCGGCGCGGTGCGCGCGGGACCCTCGCAAGCGCCTCCAACGCCGGCATGAACGTTGAGCCGTCGCGGGCGGTTTGCCCGTCGTTCATGCCTTGAGCTTGGAGATGCAACATGTTTCGCGAGCTTGTTCTCGGCGCCGCCGGCGTCGCCGCTTTCGTTGGCGCCGCATCCGCGCACGTCACGTTGGAAAGAGGGGAAGCGCCGGTCGGCGCACCCTATAAAGCCGTGCTGCGCGTCCCGCACGGCTGCGACGGCTCCGCCACCGTCGCGGTGCGCGTGCGCGTTCCCGAAGGGATGATCGCGGTCAAGCCGATGCCGAAGCCCGGCTGGAAAATCGAGACCGTCACCGGCAAGTACCCCAAGACCTACAGCTATTTTCACGGCACTAAGCTCTCCGAGGGCGTGACCGAGGTGAGCTTCACCGCCGGCAACTTGCCCGACGCCTATTACGACGAGTTCGTGTTCGCGGGCTTCCTGGCCGGCGATCTCGAAGCGGGCAAGATGCTCTATTTCCCGGTGGTGCAGGAATGCGAGCGCGGCGTTCATCGCTGGATCGAAATTCCGGCCGCCGGAAAACCAGCGGGCGATTATCCCGAACCGGCGCCGGCGCTAAAGCTCTTGCCCAAGCCGTGATCGCGGCCGATGAACGCGTGGGGCAGGTTAGGCGCGCCCTTGATCGCGCTGCTGATCGCGCTTGCGCCCGCGAGTGAGGCGTGCGCTCACGCCTCGCTGGTCAAGGCGGTGCCGGCGGACGGGGCGGTGATGCTGCTGCCGCCGGCGGCGTTGACCTTGACCTTCAACGAACCGGTCTCGCCGCTGGTCGTGCGTCTCATCGGACCCGACGGCGCGCCGCTCGTGCCCATCGCGGTCACGGCTCAAGACACGACCGTCACGATCAGCGCGCCGCCGGCCTTGCGCCGCGGCACGCATGTGCTGAGCTGGCGCGTGATCTCGGCCGACGGGCATCCGGTCGGCGGCTCGCTCATGTTCTCGATCGGCGCGCGCAGTCCGGCGGCGCAGCCCGAAAACCTCGCCGACCGCGGCGTTCGCGCGGCGCTGTGGGCGGCGAGGGTGGTCATGTATCTCGCGCTCTTCGTCGGCGCCGGCGGCGCATTCTTTGCGGCCTGGATCGCTGACGGCGCCGCGCGCCGCGCATGGATCGTCATCGTGCTCGCCGCCGGACTTGTCGCCGTGGCGCTGTCGGTCGGGCTACAAGGCCTCGATGCGCTCGAGCTCCCACTCTCGGGCTTGCAGCACAAGCTCGCCTGGGAAGCGGGCCTTGCGACCTCGTATGGTGCGACCGCGGTCGCCGCCGCCCTCGCGCTGTTGGCGGCCGTTTTCGGCAGCGTGGCAAAATCCGCAAGCACGGCGCGCGGTTTGTCGCTCGTCGGCGTGATCGGCGCGGGGCTCGCGCTTTCGCTCAGCGGACACGCCAGCACCGCCGCGCCACAGCTCCTCAACCGTCCGGCGGTGTTCCTGCACGTGGTTTGCGTCGCGTTTTGGATCGGCTCGCTGTTGCCGCTCTGTCTCGCCCTGCGCAGCGCCCGCACGCGCGGCCCGCATGCCGTCGGCGCGCAACTTGAACGCTTTTCGCACGCGATCCCGCTCGTGATCGTGCTGCTGGTGGCGAGCGGCCTCTGGCTCGCCTTCGTTCAACTCGACCGCATCGCGGCGCTATGGACCACGAGTTATGGTCAGCTGCTCGCGTGCAAGCTCGCCTGCGTCGTCGTCTTGCTGGCGCTGGCCGCGGCCAACCGCTATCGGCTGGTGCCCAAATTCGAAATCGGCGGCGCCGCCGCGGCACGGCCGCTCACGACCGCGATCGCGTTCGAGCTCGCCATCGCGCTGCTGATCCTGAGCCTGGTGGCGCTGTGGCGTTTCACGCCGCCGCCGCGCGCGCTCGCCGTCGCTGCGCCGATCTCGTTGCATCTCCACGGCGAGAAGGCGATGGCCGAGATCGCGATCGAACGCAACGGCAAGGTGGCGGCCGCGAGCGTGCTGCTGCTCGACGGCGCGTTTCAGCCGCTCGCGGCCAAGGAGGTCACGCTGGTACTCGCCAATCCTGCCGCCGGGATCGAGCCCATGCGTCGGATCGCAAGACGGGCGGGCGAGACGAACTGGCGGATCGAGGATCTGCGCATTCCGGTCGCGGGCCGATGGACTCTCGGCGTCGAAATCCTGATCAGCGATTTCGACAAGGTGACCGTCGAGGACACGGTCGCGTTGCCGTCCCTGCCGTGATGCTCGCCCGTTATCCTTCCATCCCGCCGCGGGCCAAAAATTCCTCGAGCCAGCGAATGTGATAATCGCCGTCGATGACGTCCTTTTCACGCACCAGCGCGCGGAACAACGGCAAGGTCGTCTCGATGCCATCGATCACGAACTCATCGAGCGCGCGCTTGAGCCGCATCAGGCTCTCTCCGCGCGTCTTTCCATGCACGATGAGCTTACCCACGAGCGAGTCATAAAAGGGCGGGATGGAATAACCATGATAGACGGCAGAATCGACGCGGACCCCAAGGCCACCCGGTGGGTGATAGTGTACGATCTTGCCGGGGGAC
>JAFAHL010000586.1 GCA_019237215.1 Hyphomicrobiales bacterium
GCGCGAGAACGCGCCGTCGGCAACCGGCGCGCCGACCGGGACGGCCGAGGCCGGCGATCTGCCGGCGCTGCTCACGCGCGTCGTCGGCCGCGACGACGTCATCTCCAGGCTGGCAGAGCAGCTGGTCCGGTGCCGGTTCCTCACGATTGTCGGCTCAGGCGGGATCGGCAAGACGACGGTGGCCATCGCCGTCGCAGGTCGCGTCGGTGCGTCGTTTAAGGACGGCGCGTGGTTTGTTGGACTCGCCCCGCTGTCCGATCCCGGTCTGGTGCCGAGCGCGGTCGGCACAGCGCTGGGGGTCTCGCCTTTAGGCGGCGACCCCACGCGGGCGCTCGTCGCTTGGTTGCGCGACAGGAGCGCGTTACTCGTGCTCGACAACTGCGAGCACGTCATCGGCGCGACCGCAGCCCTGGCCGAAGTGCTCCTGAAGGCCGCTCCGCAAGCTGGCATTCTTGCTACTTCCCGGGAACCGTTGCGGGCCGAGGGCGAGTGGCTCCACCGCCTGGCATCGCTGGAGCTTCCGCCACACGGGAGAACCTCCCCGACTGCCGCCGAGGCGCTGCGTTATCCAGCCGTCGAGTTGTTCATCGAACGCGCCACCGCGACGATGGATGGCTTTATGCTCGACGATGCCGATATGCCGGCGGTGCTGGAAATTTGTCGGCGGCTCGATGGGGTACCGCTGGCGCTCGAACTCGCGGCGGCCCGGGTCGCTACACTCGGCATCGGTAGGTTGGCCGCCCGGCTCGACAACAGTTTAGGCGTCTTGACGAGCGGTCGTCGCACTGCGTTGCCACGGCAGCAGACGCTGCGCGCGACGCTCGATTGGAGCTATCGGCTGCTGCCGGACGCCGAGCGGTCGTTGCTGCGTCGCCTAGCTGTGTTTCCCAGCAGCTTCACGCTCGATGCCGCCGCCGGCGTCATGAGCGATGCCGGGCTCGACGCTTCGGTGGTGGCGAACGGCATTGCCAACCTCGTCGCCAAATCCTTGGTTATGGTCGGCAAATCAGAGGGGGCCACCCGCTGGTACCTGCTGGAGACGATTCGAGCCTACGCTCTCGAAGAGCTGAGGAGAACCGATGAAGCCGAACAAACCGCGCGACTCCACGCGGAATACTTTCGCGACCTGTTAAACGCAGCCACTCAAGACGGCGCATCGGCGGATCGCCCTGGTGCCGCACTTGCACCGGAGATAGACAACATTCGTAGCGCGCTGGCTTGGGCTTTCGAGCACGGGGGGAACGCATCGATCGAAGTGGCTCTGGCGGCGGCGTCCGCGCCCGTTTGGCTCGAGCTGTCTTTGTTGAATGAATGTGCGGGCTGGATGAGCAAGGCGCTGGCACGCCTTGATGGGGCCGATCGCGGCACTCGGCACGAGATGCGGTTGCAAGCGGCTCTGGGCTTCGCGCTGTTGTTCAGCAAGGGCATTACGCGCGAAGCTTATGCCGCGCTGCTGAAGGCGGCCGACCTCGCTGAACGCGTGGGCGATGCTGACTATCAGCTCCGAACCTTGTCCGGTCTATGCCGATTCTCCCTGCGACATCGTGATTTTCGCGGCGGACTCGCCTTGGCTCGCCGATATGATGCGGTTGCTGCTCGTGCCGGCGATCGCGGCGCCTGGCCGACGGCAGATTGGATGCTCGGTTTCTTCCTGTTCTGTCTCGGAGACTTGACCGGTGGAAGAACCCTTGTGGAGCGATTCAGCAACGGGTATCAGCCGAGATCACGACGGTCGGAAATCGGGCGCCATGGCGTCGATCTCCGGGCTTATGCTCTCAGCATCTTAGGCATCATTCGGTGGTGCCTGGGCTTCCCCGAACAGGCGGCACAGGCAAGCCGAGCCTCTGTGGACGAAGCTCACACACTCGAACACCCGGTGTCCCTATGCGTAGCCTTGCTTATGAAAGGCTTGGTCTCGCTCTGGGTTGGAGATCTTGCCGCCGTACAGCAATCGACGGCGAGCCTGCTCGAACACAGTAAAACGCATACATTGGATATCTATTACGCCCACGGCCTCGGCCTAGAGGGCGAGTTGGCGGCGTTACGCGGTGATCTGGTCAATGGAGTGCGGCTTCTCCGCACCTGCCTGGATGATTTGCGTGAGACGGAACAATACCTTTTTCACTCCGTATTTTTTGGTGACCTCGCCAAATGGGTAGCCGCCGCTGGCGACATCGGCGAGAGCCTGGCAATGATTGACGACGCATTGGAGAGCGCCGAGCGCAGCGAGGAATTGTGGTATTTGCCTGAGATCCTTCGCATCAAAGGCGAGCTTTCTCTGCTGCGCGGCGCAACGGGAGGCAGGGCGACGGCCGAAGGTCTTTTCCGGCGGGCGCTCAACGGGGCGCACCGGCAGGGCGCTCTCTCGTGGGAGCTGCGCGCCGCGACCAGCCTCGCCCGGCTGTTCCGTAATCGGGGCCGCGCGGCCGAGGCAAGGGGGCTCCTCCGGTCGGTTTACGACCGCTTCACCGAGGGCTTCGACACCGCAGATTTGATCGCGGCGAAGGCGCTGCTTGATGCACCATCAGCTGCTGAGCTCGATACGGGGGCGTGAGAGGCACGTTGTAGGATCGAAAGGGGGCTTGAGAACGATTGCTCAATGGGAGAAGAAGTCTTCGCCTTCGGACCGTTTCGGTTGATTCCTGATGAGCGCACATGCTTCGACAACGGGAAACCCCTGCGCCTCGGGAGCCGTGCTTTCGATATTCTAGTAGCGCTGGTTGAGCGCGCCGGCGAGACAATCTCCAAAGACGAACTGATCGCGCGGGCTTGGCCGGACACCTTCGTCGAGGAGGTTGCTCTCAGGTTCCAACTTGCGGCGCTGCGCAAAGCACTCGGCGACGGCCGTGCCGGCAAGCGTTACATCGCCAACCTCTCTGGCCGAGGCTACGCTTTTATCGCGCCTGTGAGGCGCGAGAACGCGCTGTCGGCAACCGGCGCGCCGACCGGGAGGGCCGAGGCCGGCAATCTGCCGGCACTGCTCACGCGCGTCATCGGCCGCGACGACGTCATCTCCAGGCTGGCAGAGCAACTGGTCCGGCGCCGGTTCCTCACGATTGTCGGCTCGGGCGGGATCGGTAAGACGACGGTGGGTGTCGCCGTCGCAAACCACGCGCGTTCATCCTACAAGGACGGCGCTTGGTTCGTCGACCTGGCCCCCCTGTCCGATCCCGATCTGGTGCCGAGTGCGGTCGGCACAGCGCTGGGGGTTCCGCCTTCAGGTGGCGGCCATGCACCGGCGCTCGCTGCTTGGTTGCGCGACAGGAACGCGCTACTCGTGCTCGACAACTGCGAGCACGTCATCGGCGCGACCGCAGCCCTGGCCGAAATGCTCCTGAAGGCCGCGCCGCAAGCTGGCATTCTGGCTACTTCCCGGGAAACGTTGCGAGCCGAAGGCGAGCAGCTCCACCGCTTGGCACCCCTGGAGCTTCCACCACAACGGAGATCCTCGCCGACCGTCGCCGAGGCATTACGTTACTCGGCCGTCGAGTTGTTCATCGAACGCGCCACCGCGACGATGGATGGCTTTATCCTCGACGATGCCGATATGCCGGCGGTGCTGGAAATTTGTCGGCGGCTCGATGGAGTCCCGCTGGCGCTCGAACTCGCGGCGGCTCGGGTCGATACGCTTGGTCTCGCCCAGTTGGCAGCCCTGCTCGGCAACAGTTTTGGCGTTTTGACGAGCGGTCGTCGCACCGCCTTGCCGCGGCAACAGACACTGCGCGCGACAATCGATTGGAGCTATGACCTGTTATCGCAGACAGAACAGCTGCTGTTACGGCATCTGGCCGTGTTCCGCGCCGGCTTCACTGTTGAGGCGGCTGCCGCGGTCGTAAAAGACACCATCTCCGAACCCTTAGCCGTGGAAGAGGGCATCGCCAACCTCGTCGCGAAATCTCTCGTCTCTTTGGACATGACAGGAAAGGAGAGCCGCTGGTATTTGTTGGAAACGATTCGCGCCTATGCCTTGGAAAAGCTGGCTAAGACAGGCGAATATTTGACTGCGGCACGGCGCCAGGCAGAGTACTTTCGTGATCTGATCGTTGCAGTGGCGGAAAGCTCGACCTACCTTTTGAGCGCCGACGATTTGGCACGCTGTGGCCGCGAGCTCGACAATGTGCGTGCCGCCCTCGACTGGTCATTTTCAGCCGAAGGCGACGCAACCATCGGCGCCGTCCTGACGGCGGCGTTCGCGCCGATCTGGATGCAGATCTGGTCCGAGACGGCCGGCGCGCCGCAAAGCATGTTGCTGTTCGGCGAGTGTCGCGCTCGCATCGAGAAGCTGATGGCGCTGCAGGGATCCAATCTCGAGCTGAGCCCCGCGCTTGAACGGCGTATGTTGACCGCGTACAGCTTGGCATTGGCCGTGATGACGGCACCCGTCGAGCAAAGTCGGGCCGTGTTTGGAAGAGCCCAGCAACTCGCCGAGGGGGTCGACGACGTCGACTGGCAGCTTCACCTGCTCTGGAACCTGTGGACGCAGGAACTAGGCTACGGTGACTACCAAACATTGCTGACCACGGCCCGGTCCATAAGACAGGTTGCGCAGCGCAGTGTCGACGGCGCCACGCGGCTGATGGGCGATCGTTATCTCGGCACCTCGCTGCTGTATGCGGGAAGGTTGCACGAGGCGCGGGACCACCTACAACGCTTTGTTGACTATTACGTTGCACCGACGGATGGGCGTCACGCTACGCTATTCTTTCACGGCCAGCACCTTGTAGCCCGCGCGAAACTGGCGCTTGTGCTGTGCCTCTTGGGCTACCCGGACAGAGCTTCCGAAGAGGCTCGCCTCAGCTTCGAGGAGGCACTGGCGTCCGGAGCGGGAACCCCTTACTGGGTGCTGCAAGACGGCCAGTGCCGAATCGCATTGCTGACAGGCGACGTGAACGGGGCCGACACTGCGATTACGGCGATCAGCGATTGCACGGCAAGGATCGACTCCCCGCTCTGGAACATGACCGCGACAGCCTGGAAAGGCAAGCTGCTGATCGAGCGTGGGGCGTTCGCACAAGGTCTGTCGCTGGTTCGTCAGGCGGTCGACACCTGCGAAGAGACGGGTTGGAAGATGTGCCAGGCCGAGTTTCTCGGTTATCTCGCGCAGGGCCTGGCCGGGCTCGGCCGGCTTGGCGAAGCCTGCGAGACCATGGAACGAGCAGTCGCTCGCGCAGAACAAAGCGGAGAGGGCTTGTATCATGCGGAGCTCATACGCCTCAGAGGCGAATTGCTGTTGCGCAGATCGGCGGACACCCACATCGCCGAAGCGGAAGATTGCTTCCGCAAAGCAAATGACCTGGCTCTCGAGCAGGGCGCCTTGTTTTGGGAGCTACGGGTCGCCCTCAGCCTTGCCCGCTTGCGTGCAACCCAGGGTCGCCATAATGAGGCGAGGCGCCTCCTGGCGTCAGTCTACGACCGATTCACGGAAGGGTTCGCGACGACCGATCTGCGTGCTGCAAAAGCGCTCCTGGAGGAGCTACCGCCGTAGCACGCTCCAACCGACCGGATTCCTTGTCGTCGAGTGCTGACCTCCGACTTTCAGTTGAGGAGAGCCCTTAGTCTTCACTACAGCCGATTTGAGCAGTATTGGGCATTGCAGTGTTCGCAAATTCAATCGCTTCCGACTCGGCGCCAACGTCCCGGAATGTGTAGTAGGCAGGGCGAACTCCTTGAGGCGATCACGCCCGTGTTCGAGCAAGGCACATTCAAGGCGCGCAAGATCGACCGCGTCATCCCCCTCTCGGATGGAACGACCGCCTATGAACAGGTCGCCCGAGGCGAAGCAAGGGGTCGGCTTGTCCTGGCGCCGTGAGGCCGCGAGCGCGAGCATCACACTCGCTCTGCTCGGCCTCTCAGAACCACCCGCAGCAGCTCAGGAGCTTTCCGCGTCGCCCCCAGTAGCTCAGAACCCA
>JAFAHL010000731.1 GCA_019237215.1 Hyphomicrobiales bacterium
ACGAAGCTGTATCCGGTCTCGGACCAGAGCAAGACGTCCTCGTTCTGGTTGTCGAGAATGAACTCGCCCTCGTCGGTCTTGACGGTGAGCACGGCATGCCCATCGCCCTGCCGGTCGCGCACCACCGTGATGAGCAGCGCCTGGCGCGGCCATCCCGCTTGCATCAGCATCCTGCGCTTGAGCAGAACGTAATCCTCGCAGTCGCCGTAGCCGTCGTCGGGATAATTCCAACGTTCGGCCACGCCCCAATGCTCCAGGTCGGTCATCGGCTTGATCGTCTCGTTGACCCATTGGTTGATGCGCAGCAGCTCGTTCCAGGCTTGGGTGGTCAACACGACGTCGCGTGCGGGCATGGGCGTCGTCTCGCATTCCGGCGCGTATTGCGTGCAGAACTCGCGCCAGCCGATCGGGGCGCGAGCGGCGCCGCCGAGCGACATCAACAGCGGTCCCTCGCTCGCGGCCTGGACCGGCGTCACCGCCAGCGCCGCGGCCAGCGCGGCGCCGGCAAGGCCGGCTCCCAGTATTTCGGCAAAACTCCATTTCATTTTGTGGCCTCTCCCTGTTCTTGAGGGCCACATTTCTCACAAACGATTTGAGTCGCCGCTAATCGCGCAAAGTCATTTTGAAGACAACGCAAGTAAACAGCACGACGAATACTGAGATCATTCGATGCGAATTCGGCTAAAATTGAAATTGATACAATTTGACTCGAAGGCCGGCATTAACTCGCCGACACCACCAAGACGTCGCCCGTGTTGCGTCCGCGCCATTGCCGTTAACGCCCGGCCTTGCGCGCGCGCGGCGCGGCCACGCAAAGAACGAGGCTGACGCGGCCGCGATCGGCCGCTGCCACGGCGTGCGCGGACGTCCGGGCGTTTACCGGTCGGTGACCTTGCTTGCGAGAAACCCGCGGGGCTCATTGTGGCGCAACCGTGAGCGGGCTCGCGCTTGCCCGAATGCGCGTGGCAGCCTATGTGAACCCGGCCGATCGCCTCGATCGGCTCGCTTCCATCAAATCACACCGCCCAGGAACCATGTTCGATCAGCCTCGCCGCGAACGGATGCTCAACGTGCCCGCGGTCGTGGTCGCGCTGCTCGTCGTGCTCGGAGTCATCCAGGCGCTCCTCCTGCTCGTGCTGACGGCGGAGCAGACGACCGAGTTTCTGCTGCTGTTCGCGTTCATTCCCGCACGTTACGACGCCAGTGTGCTGCCCGACGTCGCGTGGCCCGGAGGTTGGGCCGCCGACATCTGGACATTCGTCACTTATGCGCTCATCCACGCCGACCTCAGCCATCTGATCTTCAATGCCGTGTGGCTGTTGGCGTTCGGCTCGCCGGTGGCGCAAAGATTCGGACCGCGGCGTTTCCTGGCGTTCATGGCCGTGACCGCCGCCGCCGGCGCCGCGGTGCACCTCGTCACCCATTTCGGCGAGCTGTTACCGATGGTCGGGGCCTCGGCCGCGATTTCGGGAGCCATGGCCGCGGCGACACGGTTTGCGTTCCAGCGTGGCGGCCCGCTCGAGCTGTGGCGAGATCCCGCCGAGGCGTGTCGGGTGCCGGCAGCGCCCCTTGCGACCAGCCTTCGCGATCCGCGTGTGCTCGCATTCGTGCTGGTCTGGTTCGGCGTCAATATTCTGTTCGGGGTCTTCTCCGTGGGCATGCCGGGCATCGAGCAGGCGATCGCTTGGCAGGCGCATATCGGCGGATTTCTGGTCGGTCTTTTCGCCTTCGCCGCATTCGATCCGGTTCCGACTTCGACCAAACTCGACGGCGGAAAAGGGTCGGATCCGACCCCGACCGTTCGTTAACCAACGTCCTGGCGAACAGGCGCGCCTAAGCAGCAACGCTTGGCGGCACCTTGCAGCGCCGCCGCTTCCGTCCGATAATCTCGGCTCGGTCAGTGCCGCGTAGCGGTCGACGTCGAGAGCGCAGCGATCCGGTCGCTCTGCGCCCAGGTCGGGCGGCTCGTCGGTGGCCGCATGGCGCAGCTGACGGAACTCGATACCAAATCGAGCATTATCGAGCCGGCACTCCGGGCACTCGGAGCAAGCCGAGGGAGGCGACCCATGCACGTCAAGAACATTCTTTCCGCCAAGGGTGGCAACGTCGTTTCGATCGAGCCCACGGCGACCCTCGAAACCGCGGTACGCACGCTCACCGAAAATAAAATCGGCGCGTTGCTCGTGCTCGGCCCGGATCGCCGGGTCATCGGCATCCTGTCCGAGCGCGATATCGTGCGCGTGCTCGCGCAGCATGGTGCGAGCGTGCTCGCACAGCCGCTGTCGCAGGTGATGACGCGCAAAGTCGTCACGTGCAGCCCGTCGGAGACCATCGGGGTCATCATGGAGCGGATGACCGCGGGCAAGTTCCGCCACGTTCCGGTGATCGAGCAGGACCAGATCGTCGGCATCGTGTCGATCGGCGACGTGGTCAAGTACCGGCTGCAGGAGATGGAGCACGAATCCGCCGCGTTGCGCGACTATATCCAAACGGCGTGACGCCGGGCGCGCTGGGCGGGCGAGAACTATCGGGCGGCAAAGCGAGTGGCGATCTGCTCGAGCGGCGGGCGGGGCCTGTCCTCGGGCGGCGCGCTCGGCCGGCCGATATGGACGAATCCCGCGATGCGCTCGTTCTCCTGGAGGCCGAGCGCGCCGAGTACGCCGCGATCGTAGGCATACCACTCGGTGATCCAGCTCGCGCCATAGCCGAGCGCGTGCGCGGCCAGCACGAGGCTCATGGCAGCGGCGCCCGCGGAGAGCACCTGCTCCCATTCCGGTATCTTCACGTGCGGCGCGGCGCGGCTCACCACCGCGATGACCAGCGGCGCGCGCGCGAGACGGGCTCGCTCGGCTTCAACGTGCTCGGGCTTGGCCTGCGGGTATTTGGCGCAAAACGCGGCAACGATCGCTTCGCCAGCGGCCAACCTCGCCTCCCCCTCGAAAATGATGAAGCGCCAAGGCACGAGCTTGCCGTGATCGGGCACGCGCGAGGCGACCGTGAGCAGCGTCTCGATCTCGGCGGCCGAGGGGGCCGGGCCGGCGAGTTCGATCGGCTTGATGGAGCGTCGCGTTTTGAGCAGCTCGAGAGCGTCGGGCATCGGCTTCGTCCGCGCAGCATGGGAACGCGACCGTCTGGAAAGATAGCCGCATTTTGCGCCGGCAT
>JAFAHL010000012.1 GCA_019237215.1 Hyphomicrobiales bacterium
GCATGAACCAGCATTTGATCCGCTCGATTCTCGCCATCCGCGCCCAGGGCGGCGTCGCGCTCAAGAACGGCGACCGGGTGATGCCCGACCCGATCCTGGTCGGCCGCAACGAAGCAAGGCTGGCGCAACTGGCGAAGGCGCACGACCTCACGCGCTGGACCAGCAACCTCAACGCCGCGCTCAAGAACCACGAGGACACGCTCTTCTTCGATGCCGCCACGACCAAGCTGCGCGCCCAGCTGTTGCGCAAGGCGATCGCCGCCGGCAAGGACATCTATTGTGAGAAGCCGATCGCGGAGACGCTCGAAGATGCCGTCGACGTGGCGCGCGCGGCCAAAGAAGCCGGCGTCAAGCACGGCGTGGTGCAGGACAAGCTCTTCCTTCCCGGGCTGCTCAAGCTCAAGATGCTGATCGATTCCGGCTTCTTCGGGCGCATCCTCGCGGTGCGCGGCGAGTTCGGCTACTGGGTGTTCGAGGGCGACTGGCAGCCGGCGCAGCGGCCGTCGTGGAATTACCGCAAGAAGGACGGCGGCGGCATCATCCTCGACATGCTCTGCCATTGGCGCTACGTGCTCGACAATCTGTTCGGCGAGGTGAAAAGCGTGTCCTGCCTCGGCGCCACCCACATCTCCAAGCGCTGGGACGAGAACGGCAAGCCCTACAAGGCCGACGTGGACGACGCCGCCTATGCCACCTTCCAGCTCGCCAACGGCGTCATCGCCCACATCAACAGCTCCTGGTGCACGCGCCTGCGGCGCGACGACCTCGTCACCTTCCACGTCGACGGCACCTTGGGCTCGGCGGTCGCGGGCTTGCAGAAATGCTGGAGCCAGGCGCGCGTGAACACGCCGCGGCCGGTGTGGAACCCCGACGTCCCACAGCCGATCAAATTCCTCGAGACCTGGAGCGAGGTGCCGGGCGATAATTACGACAACGGCTTCAAGGCGGAATGGGAGATCTTCATCCGCCATCTCTACGAGGGCGCGCCGTTCAAATGGACGCTCGTCGAAGGCGCCAAGGGCGTGCAACTCGCCGAGGCCGGGCTCAGGAGCTGGAAGGAGCGCCGCTGGATCGACATCCCGGCGTTGGAGGTGTGATGCCCACGCTCAATCTTCCCGTCGCCGGCGGCAAGCTTAAGCCCTACACCACCAAGCCGCCGCGACACTTTCCCGCGGCGAAGCCGCCGTTCAACCGCATCGCCTATGCCGCCGCGCACGTGGTCGCCGATCCCATGACGGATGGCGACCCCTGGCTCGACGCCGCCATCGATTGGGAGCGCACCGTCGCGTTCCGCCGGCATCTGTGGTCGCTCGGGCTCGGCGTCGCCGAAGCCATGGATACCGCCCAGCGCGGCATGGGTCTCGACTGGCCGACCTCGCTCGAATTGATCCGCCGCAGCCTCGAGGCGGCGCGGGATTTTCCCGGCGCGCTCATCGGCTGCGGCGCCGGCACCGATCACCTCGACGCGCGCAACGGCGTCACCATCGACGACGTCATCGGCGCCTACGAGGAGCAATGCGCGGCGATCGAGAAGCTCGGCGGGCGCATCGTGCTGATGGCGAGCCGCGCGCTGGTGAAGGCGGCGCGCACGGGTGACGACTACGCCAAGGTCTACGGCCGTATCCTCGGCCAAGTGAAGGCGCCGGTGATCATCCATTGGCTCGGCGAGATGTTCGATCCCGCGCTCGAGGGTTATTGGGGGCACAAGGATCATCACAAGGCGATGGACGTCGCCGTCGACGTGATCGCCGCCCATCCCGACAAGGTCGACGGCGTGAAGGTCTCGCTGCTCGACAAGGACAAGGAGATCGCCATGCGGCGCCGCCTGCCCCAAGGCGTGCGCATGTATACCGGCGACGACTTCAACTACGCCGAGCTCATCGCCGGCGACGCGCGCGGCTATTCCGACGCGCTGCTCGGCATTTTCGACGCGATCGCGCCGGCGGCGGCCGCCGCGCTCGGCGCGCTGACCCGCGGCGACGCCAAGACCTTCCACGACATTTTGGCGCCGACGGTGCCGCTCTCGCGCCACGTCTTCAAGGCGCCGACGCGCTTCTACAAGACCGGCGTGGTGTTCATGGCCTATCTCAACGGCCTGCAGGATCATTTCACCTTGGTCGGCGGCCAGGAAAGCGCGCGCTCGACGCTGCATCTCGCCGAGCTGTTCCGCCTCGCCGACGCGGCGGGCCTTCTCGCCGATCCCGACCGCGCGGCCGTGCGCATGCGCGCCGTGCTGGCGACGCGCGGCGTGGAGGCGTGATGGGTACGCGTGCGGCTCTCTCGGCGTCATCATCCGCGAAAGCGGATGATCCAGTAAACACCTACCTTCGAGTAACGTCGCGCGCTCACAGGTTACTGGATGCCCGCTTTCGCGGGCATGACGGCTCAGAATCGGGCGCGGCGTGATGCGCGACCTTTCGCACGATCGCGCGCTCATCTCGATCAACTCGGTGACGGTAAAGGCGTGGTCGTTGGTCGAGCTGATCGAGGGCTGCGCCCGCGCCGGCCT
>JAFAHL010000751.1 GCA_019237215.1 Hyphomicrobiales bacterium
ACAACGGCACGCTCTATCGCGGCTCCAAGCCGGTGATGTGGTCGGTGGTGGAGAAGACCGCGCTGGCGGAGGCCGAGATCGAGTACGAGGACTACGTCTCCGACCAGGTGTGGGTGAAGTTTCCGGTCGATCACGCCCAGCAAGATGATCTCAACGGGGCAGCGATTCTGATTTGGACGACGACGCCGTGGACCATCCCAGGCAACAGAGCGATCAGCTTCTCTCCAAAAATCGCGTACGGACTTTATGAGATTGTCGACGCGCCCGAGGGCAATTGGGCAAAAGTCGGCGACAGGTTCGTGTTGGCCGACAAGCTCGCCGCGGATGTTTTCCAGCACGCCCGCGTGAGCAAATTCGAGCGACTGGCGTCGGTCGCTGCGGAGGAGCTGGCAATGCTCCATTGCCGGCACCCGCTCAAAGGCTTTGGCGGCGACTACGACTTTCGCGTGCCTCTGCTCGCCGGCGACCATGTCAGCGACGACGCCGGCACCGGCTTCGTGCACACCGCGCCCGGCCATGGACGCGAGGATTTCGACATCTGGACCGCGAATGCCGCGAAGCTCGCTGCGCGCGGCATCAACACGACGATTCCTTACACCGTCGACGCCGACGGCCGCTTCACCGATCAGGCGCCGGGCTTTGCCGGCAAGCGCGTGCTCACCGAGGAGGGCGAAAAGGGCGACGCCAACGACGCCGTCATCAAGGCGCTGATCGAGGCCGGCATGCTGATCGCGCGCGGCCGGCTCAAGCACCAATACCCGCATTCCTGGCGCTCGAAGAAGCCGGTGATCTTCCGCAACACGCCGCAATGGTTCATCGCGATGGACAAGCCGATTACGTCCAAACTCATTAGGTTGGCTGAACATTCCGGTGTTGCTGCGTCCGATACCCTGCGTAATCGGGCGCTCATCGCCATTGCGGCGACGCGCTGGGTGCCGCCGCAGGGCGAAAACCGCATCACCGGCATGATCGAGAGCCGGCCCGACTGGGTGATCTCGCGCCAGCGCGCCTGGGGCGTGCCGATAACGGTATTTGTACGCGAAAAGCGCGACGGTTCGGTCGAGATCCTCAACGACGCGCGCGTCAACGCCCGCATCGCCGACGCCTTCGAGCGCGAAGGCGCCGACGCCTGGTATCAGGCGGGCGCGCGCGAGCGCTTCCTCGGCGAGCTCGCCAACGAGGATTGGCGGAAGGTCGACGACATCCTCGACGTCTGGTTCGATTCGGGCTCGACCCACGCCTTCGTGCTCGAGGATCCCGTGCACTTTCCTTCGCTCGCCGGCATCAAGCGCAGACGCGACGGCGGGCGCGACACCGTGATGTACCTCGAAGGCTCGGACCAGCACCGCGGCTGGTTTCAGTCCTCGCTGCTCGAATCCTGCGGCACGCGCGGCCGTGCGCCCTTCGACGTGGTGCTCACGCACGGCTTCGTGCTCGACGAGGACGGGCGCAAGATGTCGAAGTCGCTCGGCAACGTGACGGCGCCGCAGGACGTGATCCGGCAATCGGGCGCCGACATCCTGCGCATGTGGGTGTGCGCCTCCGACTACGCCGACGACCTGCGCATCGGGCCGGAGATCCTCAAGACCACGGTCGAGACTTACCGCAAGCTGCGCAACACGCTCCGCTGGATGCTGGGCTCGCTCGCCCATTTCCGCGACGAGGACCGCATCGCGTCCGCCAACATGCCCGAGCTCGAACGGCTGATGCTGCATCGGCTGAGCGAGCTCGACGCGCTCGTGCGCCAAGCCTATGCCGATTTCGATTACAAGCGCATCTTCGCCGCGCTCAACGCCTTCATGACCGCCGATCTCTCCGCCTTCTACTTCGATATCCGCAAGGACGCGCTCTACTGCGATCCGATCTCCTCGGTGACGCGCAAGGCCTGCCTGACCGTGCTCGACCACTTGTTTCGCGCCACCGTGACGTGGCTCGCGCCCATGCTGCCGTTCACCGCCGAGGAGGCGTGGCTGGCGCGATATCCGTCGCAAGAGGGCTCGGTGCATCTCGAATTGTTCCCCGAACTGCCCTCCGCCTGGCGCGACGACGCGCTGGCGGAAAAATGGCGAAAGGTGCGCAACGTGCGCCGCGTGGTCACCGGCGCGCTCGAAATCGAGCGCGCGCACAAGCGCATCGGCTCCTCGCTCGAGGCAGCGCCCGTCGTCTACGTGTCCGACCCCGAGCTGTTCGCTGCCGTGGTTGACGTAGACTTCGCCGAGGTCGCCATCACGTCGGCCTCCACGCTCGTCGAGGGTGACGGCCCGCCGGACGCGTTCCGCCTCGACGACGTCAAGGGCGTGGCGGTCGAGGTGCGGCTCGCCGAAGGAAAGAAATGCGCGCGCTCGTGGAAGATCCTGCCGAGCGTCGGCTCCGATCCGGCCTATCCCGACGTCTCCCCACGCGACGCCCAGGCGCTGCGCGAGTGGGAGGCGATGCGCAAGGCAGCGGAGTAACGATGGTGGCGGAAGACCGATCCATGAGCGCGGCATCCGGTGCGCGCGCGTCCTTGCTTTGGGGGCCGCTGACCCCGTTCGCGCTGGCGGTGGCCGTGGCGGCCGCGGCGATCGACCAGGCGGCCAAGCTCTGGCTCTTGTTCGTGGTCGATCTCCCGGCGCGGGGCGTCGTGCGGCTCACCCCCTTCCTCGACCTCGTGCTGACCTGGAACACCGGCATCAGTTACGGCCTGTTCCGCCAGGAGGGGCCGCTGGGGCAAGCGGCGCTCCTGGCGTTGAAAGCGATCGCCGTGGTTTTGCTGTGGATTTGGCTGGCGCGGACGACCTCGCGGCTCGCCGCGCTGAGCCTCGGCCTCATCATCGGGGGGGCGGTCGGCAACGCCATCGACCGCTTCGCCTACGGCGCGGTCGTCGATTTCGTGCTGTTTCACATCAATACCGCAAGCTTCAGCTTCAATTGGTACGTTTTTAACCTTGCCGACGTGGCCATCGTCGCCGGGGTCATCGGGCTGCTGTTCGAGACCCTCATCGGCACGGGTGCCGCAAAAGCGCCCTGATCCTGGCCACAATGGCGCGCGGGGAGACGGCGCATTCCGCCGTCGTTTGAAGGGGATAGCTATGCGGAGCCGAAATCCGAAGAGGCTGCGGCGCGTGGCCGCCGCCGCGGCCGTTGCGCTCGCTGTGGCGCTGGCGTGGAGCGCGGGCAGCGCCCGCGCCGAGGACGCCGAAGAAGAAGTTCCGCTCGACACCAAGCTCTTTCGCCAGTTCATGAAAGATCTCGGGCTGCAAAGAGACGGCTCACCGATCGACTATCGCGAGCGCGCGCCGCTGGTGGTGCCGCCCAGCCGCGATCTACCGCCGCCGCGCGACGAGGCCGACGTGGTCGCGAAAACCCCGGCTTGGCCGAAGGACCCCGATGTCGCCCGGCGCAAGCAGGAGCAGGCGGCCGAGAAAGCGAAACTCAAGGGGAACCTGACGCCGGAAGAGCAAGCGCGGGCGCTACGGCCCGACGAGCTCGACAAGCCCGGCGCCGGCGAGAAGACGAGCGCGGATGCCAAGGGCGCCGGCAAATCCGTGGAGGACAGTTCTCGTGCGCTGATGCCCTCCGATCTCGGCACCAAGACCGAAAAGATATTCGGTTCCATATGGTCATCGTTCACGCCGGCGAAGCCGGAACAGGCGCCGTTCACCGGCGAGCCGCCGCGGGAGGCCATGACCGCGCCGCCCTCCGGCTATCAGACCCCCTCGCCCAACTACCCTTACGGGATCGGCGTGCAGGACAAGCGCAAGGTCTTTACGGCGGAAGAGAAGCTCAACGGCCAACAGTGAGCGGGAAACATCCGCGACAACACGCCCCATCCATATTTGGCGCCCCATCCACATTTGGGTTGCGGCGGTTGAGGTTTGCCCTCGCGTTCCGCCGCCGGAACGTGCATCGTGGGGGCGACACGAGTGCCCCTTTGAACCCGAAGTTCGCATCGGAGGTGCCGCAAAAGGTTTGCGAACTTCGGAATCGGGACACTCCTCCCACGAGAGCAAATTCGTGCCCAAGAGACTGACGCTCGCCACCGCCGCCTTTGCCGCGGCGCTCGCCGCGCCCGCTTACGCCGGGATCGGCCCCCAGATCACCAACTTCACGCTCTCGAACGGTCTCGAGGTCGTCGTCATCCCCGATCACCGCACGCCGGTGGTCACCCACATGCTCTGGTACAAGGTCGGCTCCGCCGACGAGACGCCGGGCAAGTCGGGGCTCGCCCATTTCCTCGAACATCTGATGTTCAAGGGCACCGCCAAGAACCCGGCCGGGCGCTTCTCCGAGGTCGTCGCCACCATCGGCGGCCAGGAGAACGCCTTCACCGCCGCCGACTACACCGGCTATTTCCAGCGTGTGCCGCGCGACAAGCTGCAGACCATGATGGAGTTCGAGGCCGACCGAATGACCGGACTGGTGCTCACCGACGAGGTGGTGCGGCCCGAGCTCGACGTCGTGCTGGAGGAGCAGAATATGCGGGTCGCCAACAATCCGGCGGCGCGGCTGGGCGAGCAGATGGACGCCGCGCTCTACCTCAACCATCCCTACGGCCGGCCGGTGATCGGCTGGCGGCACGAGATCGAGCAGCTCGACCGCGAGGGCGCGCTGGAATTTTACCGGCGCTTCTACTCGCCCAACAACGCCATCCTCGTCGTGGCCGGCGACGTCACGCCCGAGGAGATCCGCACGCTGGCGCAGGAGATTTACGGCAAGGTTCCCCGCGTCGCCGAGATCAAGCCGCGCGTTCGCCCGCAGGAGCCGGTGCAGGAGGCGGCGCGCACGGTGACGCTCGCCGATCCGCGCGTCACCCAGCCGAGTCTGAGCCGCTATTATCTCGTCCCCTCGAGCACCACCGCGCGCGCGGGTGAAAGCGAAGCGCTCGACGTGCTCAGCCACATTCTCGGCCATGGCGCCAACAGCCGCCTCTATCAGACCCTGGTGGTCGACAAGGCTATCGCGGTGAGCGCAGGGGCGGGCTATGACGGCACCGCCGTCGACAATACGCGCTTGAGCGTGTTCGCAACGCCCAAGCCCGGAACGAGCCTGCCGCAACTCGAAGAGGCGGTCGACGCCGTGCTCGCCGATCTCGTCGCGAACGGCGTGACCGCCGAGGAGCTCGAGCGCTCCAAGAGCCACATGATCGCCAACGCCGTCTACGCCAACGACAATCAGCGCATGCTGGCGCAATGGTATGGCGCGTCGCTGGCGACCGGCACCACCGTCGAGCAGGTGCGTGCCTGGCCCGACCGGATCGCCCTCGTCAGCGCCGATGCCGTGCGCGACGCCGCGCGGCGCTGGCTCGACAAACGCCGCTCGGTCACCGGCTATCTCGTCAAGGACACCCGGCACGAGGAGAAACGCTCGTGAACGCGCCCGCTTGCATCCGCCGCGCCGTACCGCGCGCGCTCCTCCCCCTCCTCGCCGGCGCGGCGCTCGCGCTTGCCGCGCCCGCCGCGCGGGCAATGACCATCGAGCGGGTTGTGAGCCCGCTCGGCATCGAGGCCTGGCTGGTGCGCGACCACACGCTGCCGATGATCGCCGTCGAATTCGCCTTTCTCGGCAGCGCCGAGCAGGATCCCGCGGACAAGCCCGGCGTCGCCAACATGGCGACGAGCCTGCTCGACGAGGGCGCCGGCCCCTACGATGCCACCGCGTTCCACGACCGGCTCGAACGCAAGGCGATCGAGATGAGCTTCCGCACCGGACGCGACTATCTGCGCGGCGCGATGCGCACGCTCAAGGACAACCGCGACGAGGCGTTCGACTATCTGCGGCTCGCGTTGAGCGAGCCGCGCTTCGACCCCGCGGCGGTGGAGCGCGAGCGCGCGCAGATCATGTCGCGGCTGCGGCGCGAGGCGCTGAGCCCGAACGACATGGCGAACCGCAGTTGGTGGGCGACGGCGTTCCCCGGCCACCCCTACGGCCAGCCGGTCGACGGCACGCTCGAATCGGTGCCGAAGATCACCATCGACGATCTCAAGTCCTATAGCCGGCGCGCGCTGGCGCGCGACAACGTCAAGATCGCCGTCGTCGGCGACATCGATGCCGAGACCGCCGGCGCACTCATCGATCGCACCTTCGGCGTGCTGCCGGCCAAGGCCGAGCTCGAGCCGGTCGCCCCGGTCGTCCCGCAGGGCCTCGGCCGCCGCGTCGTGATCAACCTCGATGTGCCGCAGGCGGTGGTGTATTTCGGCGGGGTGGGAATTGCACGCAGCGATCCCGACTTCATGGCGGCATATATCGTCAATCACATCCTCGGCGGCGGCGCCTTCTCGTCCCGGCTTTATGTCGAGGTGCGCGAGAAACGCGGCCTCGCCTATGGCATTTCCGACAGCCTGGTCTGGCTCAATCAGACCGCGCTGCTGCTGGGCACGACCGCGACGCGCGCCGACGCCACCGGGCAGACCATCGAGATCATCGAGCGCGAGATCCGCCGCCTCGCCGAGGAGGGCCCGACCGAAGCGGAATTCGCCAAGGCCAAGACCTATCTCAAGGGCTCGTTCGCGCTCGGCCTCGACACCTCGAGCCGGATCGCGAGCCAGCTCGTGCAGATGCAGCTCGACAATCTCGGCATCGACTATATCGAGCGGCGAGCGGCGATGATCGACGCCGTGACCCTCGCGGACGCCAAGCGCGTGGCCAAACGCTTGCTCGACGGCGGTCTCCTCGTGACCGTCGTGGGCCGCCCCGAGGGCGTGACCTCGACCGAGAGCGCGGTCGGAGCATCGCCCAGCCAGTTGGCCAAGCCGCGCGAAACGCCGGCGGATCGCGAACCCGCGCAGCGTTAGTTGAATTTCGCGTTCGTCCCGGTCGCCGGGCCGCGGCGCGGCAGGCGGGCAATGCGCGCCAGCGCGGCAGGTTAGCGATGATCCGCGTCACTCCTTCGATCAGCATCGCCGAGCGCGAGCTCGTGGAGCACTTCATTCGCGCCCCGGGCCCCGGCGGACAGAACGTCAACAAGCTTGCGAGCGCGGTTGAGCTTCGCTTCGACGTGCGCCGCTCGCCGAGCCTTCCCGACGACGTGCGCGCGCGGCTCGAACGCCTCGCCGGCAGCAGGCTCACCCGCGACGGCGTGCTCGTGATCGACGCCCACCGCCATCGCACCCAGGCGCGCAACCGCCAAGACGCGCGCGCGCGTCTCATCGAGTTGATCGGCCGCGCCGCGGTGGCGCCGCGGCCGCGCCGGGCGACCAAGCCGACCGCCCGCGCACGCGAGCGGCGGCTCGAATCGAAGAAACACCACTCCGCCATCAAGGGCTTGCGGCAAAGCAAACCGGCGCTCGATTAGGGTGTCTACTTGCGCTGTGAGGCGATGTAATCTCGTCCGCGAGCCGCCACGGCAAAGCGCAGAAAATTCCAGGCCGAACGAGCAACCTTACGGAGGCTCGAATGCATGACTTCGATCGCCGCGACTTCTTGCGCGGGTCAACGATTGCAGCAGCCGCCTCGACGTTCGGCCTGCTGGTGCCTCCCGAATCTCAATCGGCGCCGACCTTGCCGTCGTCGCCTCAATGGGACGCCGGGCGCGTGCGGCATCTCCTGCCGACGGTGAGCGACAGCCGCGTTCTGGTGAAGGCATCCTTCCATGCCCCGCTGACGCAGGCGCCGATGCTGCGCGTCGGCAGCACGACGGTACGCGGGCGAATGAGCGACACGCGCGGCGAGTTTTGGCAGTTCCACGCCGCGGATCTCAAGCCCAGCCGCCCTTACACCCTTGCACTCGTGGGCAATCGCGGCCGCGCCCTCTGCGAGCCGTGGAGTCTCGCAACCTTTCCGGCCGCAGACGAAAAGCCGCAGTCGTTTCGCGTGCTGTTCTATACCTGCGCGGGCGGCCATGAGGCGTTTGGTTTCTTGCCCCCCGTCATCCGCAACCGGCTGCTGCGCCGCGCCTTGTCGTTTGCGCCGGCAGCCATGGTGGCGATCGGCGATCAGGTCTATTGGGATTTGCTTGCGCCCGAGAACGGCCCAAAAATGGGCGCGTCACCCGCGGCGGAACGGATCGCCGGAAAATTCGATCGCTCGGCGTTGGTGCTCGGGAGCGATAATGAAACGGTGCTGAAACGAGCGGTCGAGCCGCAGTTGATTGAAGTTTATGGCGCCGACTTCCGGTCAACTCCGGTTTTCTTCATGCAAGATGATCATGATTACTTCGACAACGACGAAGCCACCGACGAGGTCATAACATTTCCGCCGCCGTACTTTTCCCTTCAGCTCGCCCGCGCCACCCAAAGCCTTTTCTATCCCGAGTTCCTGCCCGATCGCGCGCGCCCGCTCGGTCTGCCATGGTCCGCCGCCGGCGACCGCTTCGACGGCGTGGCGGAAACATTCGGCACGGTGCGCTACGGGCGGCTCGCCGAGATTTTGCTCTACGACATTCGGCGCACCCAGACGCTCGCCGGCCCGAGCGCCGTCTACCTCGATCTGGAAGTCGAGAAATGGCTCAAGGCTCGCACCGCGGCGCGCGAGGTCACCCACGTCGTGCACGTACCGTCCAATCCGCCCGGCTGGACCGCGGGCAAATGGGGCGAATGGTATCCGGACGTGCTCGGGCCCGACGGCAAGCTCACGACCGCAAAGGCCAAGCCTTATTGGCAGCCCGGCTGGCTCAAGCAGCACGATCGCCTCATGCAAGCGATCGCGGCCGTGCGCGAACGCGTGCCGCTGGTGATGAGCGGCGACCTGCATGCTATCGCCATCGGCCGCATGACGCGCAGCGGCAGGCTCGATTTCTCCGCCAATCCGATCAACGCCGTGTTGACCGGTCCGATCAGCACGCGTCCAAGCGGATGGCCGTCCGCGCGCCGGGGCACCGGCGCGCTGCCGCCCGCCCATCTCGACATGGCCGAAGACGTCAAGCCGATCGAACAGCACGGCTTCACCATCGCGGATTTTGCCCCCGACAAGATCGTGCTGCGGATGTTCAAGTGGGATGTGAACACGCAAAGCGCCGAGGCGATCGACAACCTCGATCCGTTCCACACGGCGGTACTGACGCGCGCAGCGTAAAGCGAGCCCTTAAGACACCGGCTTGAGCTTGGCTGTGCAGCTTTCAATCAATCGCGCGCCAAGGGCGCATAGGTGCACCGGCCCGCGTCGCGCGAGCGTTTCTAATCTCGGCTGAATTCGTAGGCCTGACCATCGGCGGCGAAGGTGAGGCTGAGCACGCCGAGCTTGCCGTCTTTGCCGCTCTCGAACTGCGCGAAGCCCCGCAGGCGGTCGCCCATGTTTGCGACCATGGGAGCGAACCGCCCGCGCGGCGGCATGCGGACGGTGAAGACATCGCCATCCCAGGGCACAAGCTCAAGCTCCGCGCCGGTGTCCTTGAGCTCCAGCACGAGCGCTTCGCCCTCCGGCCGCAGCACGCCCTTGCCGAAGACGGGACTGGCGACGCCGCCGGCGAGCGGGGCAAGCACCGGGAACGGCCGCGGATTCCCGGGCTTGGCGAACATCTTTTCGAACGCCGCGAATTCGGACGTCGCCTGCTTGAGCGTGTCCGCGACGTAATCGACCGCGGGATCGTCGAGCAGCCGATCGAGCGCCCACGTCCCGATCGCAACCGGCAGACCCTTGTTCCCCTCGTTGGTGAGCACGATCACGCCGACATCCCTGTCCGGCAGCATGCCGAGGAACGCGCCCGAGCAGTTCGTGTCGCCGTCGTGCCAGACGATGCTGCCGTTGCGCGTCCGCGCCACGTACCAGCCCATCGCGTACGACACCGTGTCTTCGACCGCGACTTTCGGGATACGCGTATAGGCGAGACTGTCCGGCGACACGATGCGCCGCCCTTCGAAGCTGCCGCTGCCGAGCTGCAGACGGAGCCAGCGGGCCATGTCCTCGAGCGTGGAATTGATGTCGCCCGCCGCACCGAAGCCGTACGGAAACAGCGGCTCGAACGGCACCTCGATCGTGCCGTCCGGCGTCCAGCGGTGGCCTTGCGCGCGATGGGCGGCGGCTTTCATCGCTTCGGCGGTGAAGCTCGTCTCCGCCATGCCGAGGGGATCGAGCAGTTCGCGTTGGGCAACCGCGTTCCAATCGGGTGCGCCCGCAAGGCTGGCGACGATGCGACCAGCCAGGACATGGGTCATGTTGGTATAGGCAAAGGTGGTGCGGAAGCTCGACACCGGCTCGACATAGCGCAAGGAACGGATCACCGCCGGCTCCGCGTAGCCGAGCAGTGCGACGACGTCATTGACCAAGGGCCGAAGGCCGGACCGCTGCGCCATGAGATCGAAGACCCGAAACTCGCGGGTTACCCAGGCGTCGTGGAACTGGAACGCGGGGTAGAGGTCGACCACGCGATCGTCCCAATGAACCTTGTCGCGATCGACCATGATGGCCATGGTGGTGGCGAGGAATCCCTTGGTGAGCGAGCCGATCTGGAACGCGGTGCGCGTGTCGACCGGCGCGCCGCCGGCCTTGCTGCGCACGCCGAAACCCTTGGCGTAGACGAGCCGGTCGCCGGCGACGACGCCGATGGCGAGTCCGGGCAGGTCGTAAGCCTTCATCCCGCGCTGGATGTAGGTTTCGAGATCGGGGATCAAAGCCTTGACGCGCGCCTCCATGGGTGCTGCGGACTTGGACAGTTCCTCTGCCCGCGTGACGCTCGGCACGGACGCGCCCCAAAGCACCGCGGCCATCAGGAGTGCACGCATAACGCCTGTGGCATGGCGCCGAGCTCCTGCGGTTGCGGCCGAACCGGCCCGGGCGACGACTGTCCTTGAGCCTGACGCGATCATGATTGCGGCACTCCCCTCCCGGACACGGCGATCGCACGTTCGTAGCACGCGGGCTCGCAGCGAGCGTTCATCGCCCCGCTATTTTCGCGCGTTCATTCGCTGCGGGTGTGCCCTGCCCCCCGTCCACCGTCACGATGTCGCGCAGCAGCCGGCCTAACAGGTCGGCGCCGGTGATGATCCGCTTCTGCGCGCCCCAAACCAGGATAAGGTCGTTGTCGATGACGTCGTCGCCCGGTCGTTCCGGGGCGACCCTCATGCGGCCGATGACCTCGCCGAGCTTTGTGTGCATGTCGCGGACGATGATCGGCCGGTGCCAGTACCCGGTCGGATCGTTCTCAAGCTGATCGAACAGCGCATCGCGCAGAAAATGATCAGAGTCCAAAACAAAAACCGGCTCGCCGCCTGGATCGGTGACGATGACCCATTTCATGCCCGAGGCATCGACCCGCCGCAGGAATGGGTCGTCGGGCGAGCGCGCGAATTTGGGCAGCAGGCATCTGCCCTTTGCCAGCGGCAGGCTGATGATGCTCTGCGCATGCACCGGCTCGCCTTCTTCGGTGACCGGCACGTCGTCGAGGTCGAAAAAGTTTCGGGCACCGATGGCTTCCAGCCGCCCGATATCGCCGCCGCTGGCGGCGCTGCGCAGCACCAGCGAGCGGACCTCGCGTTCGCGCAGATGGGGGATGCCTTCGATCCCGAGCCACCAGTCGAGCAGCATCGCCGTCGGCTTGGCGAGCGGAAACAGCGCCGCGCGGTAGAAGTTCAAAAACGGCAGAAAGCGCGCGGTCATGCGCAAGGCGTTACGCGAAAAATAAGCTTGCGGAATGATCTCGCCGAGCAGCGTGATCACGATTGCCGAGAAGAAAAAAGCGCTGAGCCCGGCCAGGACCGAATCTGACAGCAGCGTCAGCAAGACGTTGGTGCTGACATTGCCCCAGACCACGGTGGCGAGCACCGAATTGGAATTCTTGCGCAGTGCGAGGACGCGCGCGGCGTCGGTATTGCCGCCGTCAGCGTCGAGCTGCAAGCGCAACTGGCTGAGGCTGAAGATGGCGAGGTTGAGCCCGGCAAACAGCGCCGACTGCGTTACGCAGGCGATAATGCCGAGCCAAGTCCAGAAAGCGGTGATGGAGGACATGGATGGTTGCTCAAATCACTCTTGTTGGCGGGCGTCTTGCGACCCAGGAACGCAGTCCCGGTCCGCAATTGGGAATAAGTCCGTTCCATGACAGCTAGATTGAGGCGCCGACGGCGCTCGCTTTCCGCAGCCCCGATTCGCCTGAGGCGGCGACGCCGCGCGGCGGCGCTAACGGCCGCCGCGAGACTGGCGCGGTCGACTGGACCAGGTCCAACCGGTCCCGAATGCCGTATTGGGGAACGGATTGGGCCGACACCATCCGCCAACTCCTCACACCGTAGCTCGCCATTGCTCGAACGTCGCAAAGGTACAGTTTTCGTTCTCAGGCTTGGTGTAGGTCGCGCACCAGTTATTGTTGGCGCCGCGGACGTCGGTCGCCGTCAGCGAACCAAGACCGATCGCGCGCATGATTGCCTCCTCGGCAGGCAAAGGAGCCCCAGCCGCGGGAGCATTATAAAGCAAGGCGGGGCGCGTCACCCACAGAGCTTTTCCGCGTCTCGCGGGGCGCGGCGGCGGTGTAAACTCGATTTCCGCAGCCACCCGATTCGCCGCCAGGACACGACCAGGACGAAAGATGCCCGTACGCCAGCTCTCCGAAGGCATCGTCAACCGCATCGCGGCGGGCGAGGTGGTGGAGCGGCCGGCGAGCGTGGTCAAGGAGCTCGTGGAGAACGCGCTCGATGCCGGCGCGACGCGCATCGAGATCGTCACCGACGGTGGCGGCCGCCGGTTGATCCGCGTCAGCGACGACGGCGCCGGCATGACGCACGACGATCTCGCGTTGGCGGTCGAGCGCCACGCCACCTCGAAGTTGCCCAACGACGATCTGCTCGACATCCGCACCTTGGGCTTCCGCGGCGAGGCGCTGCCGTCGATCGGCGCGGTCGCGCGGCTGACCATCACCACGCGCCACGCCGGCGAGCCGCACGGTTGGGCGATCACGGTCGACGGCGGGCGCAAAGCGCAAGTCAAGCCCGGCCCGCTCGGCGAAGGCACGCGGGTCGAAGTGCGCGACCTGTTCTACGCCACGCCGGCGCGGCTCAAATTTTTGAAAAGCGACCGCAGCGAAGGCGAGGCGATCCGCGAGGTGGTGCGCCGGCTGGCGATGAGCCGGCCCGACGTCGCCTTCACGCTCGCGGGCGAGGAGCGCGCGCCGGTCACCTGGGCCGCGGCGCTCCCTGGCGCGAGCGGACGCCTCGCCCGGCTCGCCGACATTCTCGGCGGCGAGTTCCGCGCCAATGCGGTCGAGGTGCGCTTCGGCGACGCGCGCCTGGCGGTCGAGGGCTTCGCCGCGCTGCCCACGCTCACGCGCGCCAACTCGCTCGGCCAATATCTCTTCGTCAACGGCCGCCCGGTGCGCGACAAGCTCCTGATCGGCGTGGTGCGCGCCGCCTATGCCGATTATCTGCCGCGCGACCGCCATCCCCTCGTGGCGCTGTTCATCGCGCTCGATCCGCGCGAGGTCGACGTCAACGTGCATCCGGCCAAGGCCGAGGTGCGCTTTCGCGACGGCGGCCTCGTGCGCGGCGTGCTCATCCGCGCGCTGCAGGCGGCGCTCACGCGCGAGGGCCAGCGCGCCGCCACCACCGGCGGCAGCGCGACCGTCGCCGCGTTCCGCCCGCCCGCGCTGCCCCGGCGCGGCAGCTGGGACTGGCGGCGCTCTCCGGCGCGGCCGATCGATGCGCGCGGCATGCCGCTCGCGGCGCGCGGCCATGGGGCGGGAGGCTTGGCGGAGGTAGGCTTGGCGCAGGCAGGCTTGGCGCAGGCAGGCTTGGCGGAGGCGGCGCAGGCGGCGTTCGACGTCGGCGGCCCCGCCGCCGACGCGCGCGTCCATGCGCGCATCGAGGCGGCCGAGCCCGATCTCCTCGAGGCGCCGCTCGGCGCCGCCCGCGCGCAGGTGCATGAAACCTACATCGTGGCGCAGACGCGCGACGGCATCGTCATCGTCGATCAGCACGCCGCCCACGAGCGCATCGTCTACGAGCGCTTGAAGGCGGCGCTCGCGTCGACCGGCATCGCGCGCCAGATCCTGTTGATCCCGGAGATCGTCGAGCTCGACCCCGCCGACGTCGAACGGCTCAATGCCCGCGCCGAGGAGCTTCTCCGCTACGGCCTCGCCATCGAGCCGTTCGGACCGGGCGCGGTGGCGGTGCGCGAGACTCCTTCGCTGCTCGGTGCGATCGACGCGCAGGCGCTCGTGCGCAACCTCGCCGAGCACATGGCGGAATGGGACGAGGCGCTGCCGCTCGAGCGCCGGCTCGTGCACGTCGCCGCCACCATGGCCTGCTACGGCTCGGTGCGCGCGGGCCGCCGCTTGAAGCCTGAAGAGATGAATGCACTCCTGCGTGAGATGGAGGCGACGCCCAATTCCGGCCAATGCAATCACGGCCGTCCGACCTACGTGGAGCTCAAGCTCAGCGACATCGAACGGCTGTTCGGCCGGCGATGAGGCTTTTCATAGTGCGAGTTCGCCGCTCGCGCTGATCCGAGTTCACCTGAATACGCCCTAAGGCGGCGGAGACGCGGATGGCGACGCGCGAGGAAACCACTGCCACCGATGCACACGCCGACGGAAGCTGGCGTGAAGTCCTGGGCGCGTTCCTGCGGCTCGGGCTGACCTCCTTCGGCGGGCCGGTCGCGCATCTCGGCTATTTCCGCGAGGAGTTCGTGCACCGGCGGCGCTGGCTCGACGACACGAGCTACGCCGACCTGGTCGCGCTCTGCCAATTCTTGCCCGGCCCGGCCTCGAGCCAGGTGGGTCTCGCCGTCGGCCTGTTGCGTGGCGGGTATGCCGGAGCCTTGGCCGCCTGGATCGGATTCACGCTGCCGTCGGCCGTCGCCATGGTGGCCTTCGGCTACGGCATCGGCGCGCTCGGCAACGCGGCAGGCTCCGGCTGGCTGCACGGCCTCAAGGTGGCGGCGGTCGCGGTCGTGGCGCAGGCGGTGCTCGGCATGGCGCGCACGCTCGCACCCGATCGCGCGCGCGCCACGCTCGCGGTCGCAGCCGCCATCATCGCACTCGGCGCGCCGTCGTCGTGGGGGCAGATCGGCGCGATCGTGCTCGGCGGCGTCGTCGGCGCGGTTTTCCTGCGCGGGGGCGAAGAAATCGCGCCCGCCGCCTTGCCGCTCCACGTGAGCCGCGTGCTCGGCGCGCTGCTTCTCGTGGCGTTCTTCGTGCTCCTGATCGGCTTGCCGTTGCTGGCCGCGGTGATTCCCTCGCAGGCGCTCAAGGAATTCGACGCGTTCTATCGCGCGGGCTCGCTGGTGTTCGGCGGCGGGCACGTGGTGCTGCCGCTGTTGCAGGCCTCGGTCGTGCCGCCGGGCTGGGTCGACAACGACGCCTTTCTCGCCGGCTACGGCGCCGCGCAGGCCGTGCCCGGACCGCTATTCACCTTCGCCGCCTATCTCGGCACGGTGATGGGCCCGCCGCCGAACGGCTGGATCGGGGCGTCGATCTGCCTCTTCGCGATTTTCCTGCCGTCGTTCCTCCTCGTCATCGGCGCGCTGCCATTCTGGGAACAGCTGCGCCGGCGGCCGGTGGCGCAAGCCTCACTGCGCGGGGTCAATGCCGCAGTGGTGGGCTTGCTGCTCGCCGCGCTCTATCAGCCGGTATGGACCGTGGGCATCACCGACGCCGCCGACTTTGCGCTGGCGGTCGCGGCGTTT
>JAFAHL010000117.1 GCA_019237215.1 Hyphomicrobiales bacterium
ATGTGGCCCGGGCAGTTCATCGGCTTGACCACGAACGTGCGCTCATCGTCCTCGCGCGGCTGGGTCAGGAACATGTTCTCGCGGAAGGTCGCCATGTGGCCGGAGGCGACCCAGAGCGAGCTGTCCATGAGCTGCGGCGAGTTGACCTCGGCATAGCCGGCCTGGGCCTGCCGGCGGCGGATGTAGTTCTCGAGGAGCTGATAGAGCGTCCAACCCTTCGGGTGCCAGAACACCGAGCCCGGCGCCTCCTCCTGGAAGTGAAACAAGTCCATCTCGCGGCCGAGCCTGCGATGGTCGCGTTTCTCCGCCTCTTCGAGCTGCTTGAGGTAGGCGTCGAGCTCTTCCTGCTTGGCGAACGCGGTGCCGTAGATGCGGCTGAGCATTTCGCGGTTGGAATCGCCGCGCCAATAGGCGCCCGCGGTCTTCATGAGCTTGAAGGCGTTGCCGACCCTGCCGGTCGAGGTCATGTGCGGGCCGCGGCAGAGGTCGAACCATTCGCCCTGCTTGTAGATCTTGATCTCCTGATCGTCCGGGATGGCGTCGATGAGCTCGACTTTGAACACCTCGCCCTTGTCGCGGAACAGGCGCTTGGCCGCCTCGCGCGTCCAAACCTCTTTGGTGAAGGGTTTGTCGCGGGCGATGATCTCGCGCATCTTCTTCTCGATGGCCTCGAAATCCTCCGGGGTGAACGGCTGGATGCGGAAGAAATCGTAGTAGAAGCCGTTCTCGATCACGGGGCCGATGGTGATTTGGGTCCCCGGCCACAGCGTCTGCACGGCCTCGGCGAGCACGTGCGCGGCGTCGTGCCGGATGAGCTCGAGCGCGCGCGGGTCCTCGCGGGTGAGGAACTCGATCTTCGCGTCGCGCTCGATCGAGTCGTTGAGATCCGCGAGCACGCCGTCGAGCGCCATGGCGACGGTGCGCTTGGCGAGCGACGGCGAAATGCCTTTGGCGATGTCGAGGCCGGTCGAGCCTTTGGGATACTCCCGACGCGCGCCGTCGGGAAAGGTCAGCGCGACCATCATTCGCTCCTGTTGCTCACTCGCTGCCTACGAATGCAGGTAAGCTTGGCCGGACGGTCTGGATGGCACCTTCCGGCGGCGATGCCACGACTTATCCGATGTGCCCGAACCGCGCAACGCCGCGGCACCTCGAACGGCTGTGAGCGCCTGGGCGCGACGAGCACGCGGGGAGACCCCTCAGGGGCCGGGCGAGGGCGCGCCCCCGACGGCGCAATTGGTGCCGCGCCAGCGGCCATAGCGCCAAGGCAGGTACCAGCGCGCACGATCCGGCACCGATGCCGGCACGAAATCGAGCCCCGAGGTTCCGAAGGGGTGGCAGCGACAGAGCCGCGCCAGCGTCATCCAGCCGCCTGCCCACAAACCAAAGCGGCCGACCGCCGCATCGGCGTAATTCGAGCAGGTCGGCAGATGCCGGCAATTGAACCCGATCAGTGCCGCAACGCTATGGCGGTAGACCTGGATCAGTCCACGCGCCGCAAGCGCGGGGCCGCCGGCAAGATAGCCCAGCAACTCACGCACGCGCTCTCGCTGGCTCATCGAAGGTTCCATCGCGAACGGCCCCGCGACCTTATCCTTGTACCCCCGAGAGATAGTTGTGGCAGCCCGGGCGGTGATACCCGTCTGCGTCAAGATTGGGCGGTCTCAGGCACGTTTGGGACTAGACCCGAATCTCCGCCGCCTCTAAAAAAGAGGCTGGCAACCTGTGGGACACACTGGGCCCTTCGACCGGCGCCGATCAAGAAGCGCCGCGCGAAGCGCCGATGATGAGGGTCAGCATGCTCCGGCTGTTTTGGAGCGCATTCGCGCTTGCTTGTGGCATCGTCCAAGCATACTCGGCGCCGCCGATACCTCAGGACGACAGTGGGAGCGCGCCGATGCGCTTCGAATGGCGGCGGGAGGGGCCGGCTCACGCGTGCGGAGCGAACTGCCGCGTCTGGATTTCCGCCGTCGGTTACATCACCGCCGACACACCGCGCGAGTTCGAGACCTTCGCCAAGGATCCCAACACCCGCGGAGCGGTCCTGGTTCTCGATTCCGACGGCGGCTCGGTCTTGGGCACGCTTGCGCTCGGGCGCGCCATTCGCAGCCTCGGCATGATCACCACCATCGGCAAAACCACGGCGCTGCCGGCGAGCCGCGACGGCGAGCGTCGTGCGACGCTCTCGCCCGATGGCAATTGCGAATCGATGTGCGCCTTCCTGCTGCTGGCCGGCGAGCGCCGCTACGTGCCGCCGCAGGCCCACGTCCTCGTCCATCAGATCTGGCTCGGCAAGAAGCGCAAGCAGGCGCTGGAATCGAATTATTCGGCCGAAGAACTCAACATCGTCCAGCGCGACATCGGGCGCCTCGTGCAATACACCATCGAGATGGGCGGCAGCGGCGAGTTGCTGGAAACGGCGCTGCGGATTCCACCGTGGGAGCCTTTGTATCGGCTTTCCGCCGACGAGCTGCGGCGCATGAAGCTCACCACCGCCGATGCGCTGTTCGAGCGCGACCTTGCGGGTCCGCCGCCGGCCAAGGCGACCACGTCGCTGGCGACCGTGGGCCAACCGGCCGCCCCGCGCGACTAGACGCCACTTCCGCGTGTGTTGGGGACGTAAGTCCGATCAACCGACTTGCGTGCCCACCGTGCGCACGGTCATCGCTGAAAGCTCGGGTTGACCGGCGGGGGCGCCATCCGAGGCGCTTATTCGGCCGCCATCGCGGCCCTACGCTTGGCTTCGATCTGATCGATCGCGGCGGTCACCGCATCGAACGTCAGCATGGTCGAAGCATGGCGCGCCTTGTAATCGCGCACGGGCTCGAGCACGGCGATGTCGGCCCACTTGCCGCTTGGTGGGGCGCCGTTTTCCTTCAGCATGCGCCGCACCGTCTCGCGCAGGCTGCGCAGCTCGTCGGCCTTCGCCCCGACCACGTTGCGCGCCATGATCGAAGAGGAAGCCTGCCCCAGCGCGCAAGCCTTCACCTGATGGGAGAAGTCGGTCACCGTGTCGCCGTCCATCTTGAGGTCGATGGTGACGGTCGAGCCGCAGAGCTTGGAATGGGCGGTCGCCGTCGCGTCGGGATTGTCGAGCCGGCCAAGCCGGGGAATATTCCCGGCCAATTCGAGGATTCGGCTGTTGTAGACCTCGTTCAGCATGAGCTTCGACAACGGTTGACGAGGCAGTCGCGCGATTGCGCGCTTCCCGCGAAGCAATATATAGGGAGCGGCGCGCTGGCGCGAGCAAGAAGGCTTGCGAGCCAAACGGACGCTTGGCACGAGAGCGCAGCTTCCGATCGAAGCCATGTAAAATGGGAATGCGGCGTCCGGTCGTCGTGCATGGGTCGAATCCGCCCAAAGCGCGTATGACTGATGCGGCCGCCCCGGTGACACCCCCGGCCTCGAGGCCGGTCGAACGGAGAGACCGCAATGGATGCCGTCGTCAAACCTTGGCCTAAACCGTCCCCGGCCGACCAGCCGACGCTGTCCGAGCACGTGCGCGCGGCCCCGGCGGCGGTGGTGCCCAAGCCCACGCGCGAGCAAGCGTTGGCAGCGGTGCGCACGCTCATCGCCTATGTCGGCGACAATCCCGATCGCGAGGGTCTGCGCGATACGCCCAAGCGCGTGATCGACGCCTATGACGAGCTTTACAGCGGCTATCGCGAATGCCCGGTCGATGTGCTCGAACGCACGTTCAGTGAGATCGGCAGATATGACGACTTCGTGCTGGTGCGCGATATCGCCTTCAATTCCCATTGCGAGCACCACATGATGCCGTTCATGGGCAAGGCGCACATCGCTTATAAGCCGGTGGACCGGGTGGTGGGACTTTCCAAGCTCGCCCGCCTCGTCGACGTCTATGCGCGCCGGCTGCAGACGCAGGAGCGTATGACCTCGCAGATCGCCACCGCCATCGAGGAGATCCTGGCCCCGCGCGGCGTGGCGGTGATGATCGAGGCCGAGCACATGTGCATGTCGCTGCGCGGGGTGGAGAAGCCGGGATCGTCCACCATCACCACGCAGTTTACCGGCAGCTTTCAGCACAATCCCGACGATCAGGTCCGCTTCATCACTATGGTGCGCGGGACCGATCGTTGAGCGGGCAGGCCATCCCGCACGCGCAACAGCTCGATATAATGCGCCGCCCGCGTCTCACACGCGGGCGATATTTGGATCGGCCGCCCAAGCGAGCGGCGCCACGAGCGGCGCCACTCTTGGATTTCTGCGCGAGGCTGTTCTTGTCCGATGAACGCCCACCCTTCGCCCGACGCGGCTCAACCGACGAGGTCGAGGAGGGCCGCGCGTTGGCGCCGAAATTCGACGCCGACGGCCTCGTCGTCTGCGTTGCGACCGACGCGCGATCGGGCGATGTATTGATGGTCGCCCACATGAACGCGGACGCCTTGCGCCAGACGATCGCGACTGGACAAGCGTGGTATTTCAGCCGCAGCCGTCGGACGCTTTGGCGCAA
>JAFAHL010000754.1 GCA_019237215.1 Hyphomicrobiales bacterium
GCTGGTCGCTTATCTCTACTATCCGGCGGAGGAATTCGGCTTCGACATCCCCGGCCAGCACAAGAACATCGCGGTATGGCTCGACCGCATCAAAGCGCTGCCGGGCTGGAAGCATCCCTACGACCTGATGCCGGGACATCCGCTGCCGGGCCGATGATCGCGACGCAGCTCAGTTGAGCCGGGCGGGTCGGCCGGGGTCGGCAGGATGCTCGGAATGACCGGGCGAGAGCGGCGGCACCTCGCTCTGCGGTGGGGCGTGCGCGTCTGGGCGCGCCGCCGACGGCGTGACGCTCGCCGCGGCGGCTGCATCCTTGCGCTCGTGTCTGCGATAGGAGAGATAGCCCAGCGGCAAGCTCGCGAGAAAGCAGACCGTGCCGATCGTGAGCACCACCCAGGGATAGGAAATCAGCAGCGCAAAGAACAGCACCACCGCGACGAAGACTGGGAGCACCATCTCCGGCGCGACCCGTTTGCCGACCCGTTTGCCGGAAAATACCGGCAGCCGCGACACCATCAGAAACGCGATGGTGAGGGTGTAGACCAGCACCACGGGCGCCACGAAGATCACCCGCGGCATGCCGAGGAAATAGACGTAGATGGGCAGCAGCACGGTGATCGCGCCGGCCGGAGCGGGCAGGCCGACGAAGAAGTTCGCCGCCCAGGCCGGCTTGTTCGGGTCGTCGGCCATCACGTTGAAGCGCGCAAGGCGCAGCCCCGTCGAGATCGCGAACACCATGGCGGCGATCCAGCCCGCATTGCCGAGCTCGTGAAGGCCCCAGAAGTACAGCATCAGCGCCGGCGCGACGCCGAAATTGACGAAATCGGCAAGGCTGTCGAGCTCGGCGCCGAAACGCGACGTGCCCCTGAGCATGCGCGCGACGCGACCGTCGATGCCGTCGAGCAGCGCGGCGAAGACGATTGCCGCGACCGCCCACTCGAGCTTGTCCTCGACCGCGAGCCGGATGGCGGTGAGCCCCGCGCACAGCGCCAGCAACGTGATCAGGTTCGGCAGCAGCGTGCGCACCGGGATCAGGCGGAAACGCGGGCGCCTGCCCTCGAGACGGCGGGGATCGAACGGCGAGAACGGCATGGCGCGAGTATAGCGGATGGTTTGCGGCGCTGCCAGGGCCGGCGCCGATTAACCGTTATCGATTAAGAGTTTATCCGACCCGGAAGGTGCGCTGCGGGTCGCGGGCGGCAAGGTCGGCAATGACCGTTTCACCCGCGACCGCGGTCTGTCCCTCGGCGATGAGCGGCCGCACGCCCTCGGGCAGGTAGACGTCCACGCGCGAGCCGAAGCGGATCATGCCGATGCGTTCGCCGGCGCCGACGCTCGCGCCCTCGCGCACGAAACACACAATCCGGCGCGCGATCAGCCCCGCGATCTGCACCACGCCGATGCGCGCCCGGTCGCTCGCGATGAGGAGGCAATTGCGCTCGTTGTCCTCGCTCGCCTTGTCGAGGTCGGCGTTGAGGAAAACGCCATGGTGATAGGCCATGCGCTCGATCTTGCCCGTAAGCGGGCTGCGGTTCACGTGACAATCGAACACGCTCATGAAGATCGATACGCGTGGCAGCGGCCGCTCGCCCAGCCCGAGCTCCTTCGGCGCCACCGCGTTGACGATGCGGCTCACCCGCCCGTCGGCGGGAGCAACCACGATTCCGTCGCGGACCGGCGTCACCCGCACGGGATCGCGGAAAAAATAGACGCACCAGAGCGTCGCCAGCGCGCCGAGCCAACCGAGCGGCGACCATAGCCAGAGCAACAGCAGGCTCACCACGGCGAACACGCCGATGAATGGCAGACCCTCGCGGTGGACCGGTGCCAGTTGGGAGCGGATGGAGGCGAGAACCGACATGGTCACTCCGCCGCGTCCGCGCGCTCGACCGGCGGCCCGGAGAGCCCCTTGTCGAGCGGCAGATCAGCCTCCTCCACCGCCGGGGGGTTGCGGTTGGGGGCGGCGACTTCGTCGTCGACCAGCGCCAGTTTTTCGCGCGCCGCCGCGGCCTCGCGCTGCCGGTTCCACATGCTGGCGTAGAGCCCGCCCTTTGCCATCAGCTGATGGTGATTGCCGCGCTCGACGATCACGCCTTGATCGAGCACGATGATCTCGTCGGCGTCGACGATGGTCGAGAGCCGATGCGCGATGACGAGCGTGGTGCGGTTCTCCGACACTTGCTCGAGCGCGTCTTGGATGTCCTTCTCGGTGTGACTGTCGAGCGCGGAGGTCGCCTCGTCGAGCACCAGGATCGGCGGAGCTTTCAAGATGGTGCGGGCGATAGCGACGCGCTGCTTCTCGCCGCCGGAAAGCTTCAAGCCGCGCTCGCCGACCTCGGTTTCGTAGCCCTTGGGCGACAGGCGGATGAAATCATCGATCTGCGCGAGCCGCGCCGCTTCTTCGACCTCGGCGTCGCTGGCTTCCCAGCGGCCGTAGCGGATGTTGTAGCGGATGGTGTCGTTGAACAGCACGGTGTCCTGGGGCACCATGCCGATGGCCGCGCGCAGCGATTTCTGCGTGACGTCGCGGATGTCCTGGCCGTCGATCGAAATGCGCCCGCCGCTGACCTCGTAGAAGCGGAACAGCAGGCGCGAGATGGTGGATTTGCCGGCGCCGGAAGGACCAACCACCGCCACTTTGCAGCCGGCCGGGACCTCGAAGCTGAGCCCTTCGAGGATTTGCCGATCGGGCTCGTAGGCGAAGGAGACGTTCTCGAAGCGGATCGCGCCGCGCTGGATCACGAGCGGCTTGGCGTTCGGCTTGTCCTTGATCTCCGGCTCGCGCGCCAGGATTGCGAACATCCGCTCGATGTCGATCACCGCCTGCTTGATCTCGCGATAGACCATGCCCATGAAGTTGAGCGGCTGGTAGAGCTGGATCATCATGGCGTTGATCATCACGAAGTCGCCGATGGTGTTGGTGCCGGCCTTGATGCCGTAAGCGCACATCACCATCACCGCGGCAAGCCCGATCGTGAAGATAATCGCCTGGCCGGCATTGAGCACGGCGAGCGAGACATAGGCCTGGACGCTCGCCTCCTCGTAGCGCGCCATCGAGCGGTCGTAGCGGCGCGCCTCGCGTTCCTCGGCGCCAGAAGGTTGGACGGTCTCGTAGTTGAGCAGCGAATCGATCGCCTTGGTATTGGCCTCGGAGTCGCTCTCGTTCATGCGCCGGCGGATGCCGATGCGCCATTCGGTGGCGTAGTAGGTGTAGACCGTATAGACGGCGACCGTCGCCACGATGGCGAGCACGTAGCGCCAGTCGAACTGCCACAGCAGTACCGGCACGATCAAAGCGAGCTCGAGGATCGTCGGCACGAGCTGCAGGATCACCATGCGCACGATGGTCTCGATGCCGTTGCGCCCGCGTTCGAGGATGCGCGTGAGGCCGCCGGTCTTGCGCTCGAGATGAAAGCGCAGCGACAGCAGATGTATGTGCTCGAAGGTGCGGATCGCGAGCTTGCGCACCGCATGCATCGACACGCGTGCGAATATGCCGTCGCGCACCTGCGTGAACACCGCCATC
>JAFAHL010000030.1 GCA_019237215.1 Hyphomicrobiales bacterium
ATCGGGCGCACGCCGCCCGCATAGTGGCCGGTCCATTCGCCGAACGGGCCTTCGGGATGGGTGCGGTCCGGAGCGACAAAGCCTTCCAGCACAACCTCCGCATGGGCCGGAAAGGGCAGGCCGGTCACCTTGCCGCGCACCATCTCCACCGGCCGGCCGCGCAGGCCCCCGACGAGATCGAGCTCGAACACGCCATACGGCGCCTCCAGGCCGCCGAAGAAAAAGGCGAGCGGGTCGCCGCCGAGCACCATGACCACCGGCAGCGGCTCGCCGCGCTTGAAGGATTTGTCACGATGGATGCGGCCGTGATGGCCCGCCGCCATCACAATGCCGACCGTCTTCTTGTCGTGCACCTGTGCGCGATAGGCGCCGGCATTGAGCCAGCTCTCCTCGGGGTCGCGCGTGATGCTGTAGGTCCCGGTTCCGAGGTAGCGCCCGCCGTCCTTCTCGTGCCATTTCGGCGCCGGAAATATGGTGACGTCGACGTCATCGCCCATCATGACGTTCTCGAACACGGGGCCGTCGTCGACCACGACGTGCGGCACGATGCGCTGCTCCTGCAGATAGGCTTCGCGATAGGCGTCGCTCAGCTCCCATTTGCTGAGGTGGTCGGGAAAGCCGAGCGTCATGTTGCGGCGCGTGCCGGCGAACATGTTCAGCAGCAGGCGGAAGCCTTTCGGACAACCCGGGATGTCCTCGAACACCACGCAGGGACCGTGTTCCGCGCGCAGCACCGCCTCGGCGGCAAGCCCGATCTCCTCCTCGCAGTTTGCCCCTTTGACGGTGCGGACCTCACCGAGGCGCTCGGCCATTGCCAGCCATTCGCGCAGGTCGTCGTAGGCGATGTTGCCTGCGAAATTGCTTTGCCCAACCATGGGACCCTTAACCTTTCCTTGCGCGTCCACTCCGGTGCGTCTTTTTTTCCGCCGAGCCGACGCGAAAACGAACAGCGGCCGATGCCCGAGTTATTCCGCCGCGATGGCGTAGTGCGCCGGCGTGTCGAGCTTGGGGAGCCCGAAAACGAGGATCTCGGTTGGCGTCTCGGCCTCGAAGGCGGTTTCGTCGCCTCGTTCGCAGAACACCGTGGTGTAGTGGCGATAGGTTTGGCCCGCGACCCGTCCGTCGCCGGTGAGCACGAAATAAACCTTGCGCGCGGGTGCCGGCATCCTCGCCTGCGGGGCAAGACGCAGAAAGCGTGCCTCGCAGCTGCGCTCGGTGAAAATGCCCATGAGCTTTTCGCAGACGCCGGGAGTTCCCTCGACCGGCACCCAGTCGAAATGATCAGGGCTCATCATGATGGGCTCGTGGTAGCGCGGCGCCGGATACGTCATCGGTCGCTTGTTCACGTGTTCCCACACCGCTTGATAGCCGTCGACGTTGCGTTTGCCCTCCTCGCCTTCGTTGCGGCGGAAGACGCCCTTCTCGAACGTGCCGTGTTTCTTGAGCTCGGCGGTGCCGGCTTCCATCTGCTCTTGGGTCATGTAGCCGTTGCCGCTCGCGCCACCGAATTGCAGCACTAGCGTCAGCGAGCTCACGCTCGAGCTCTGCGGTCCATAGGGAGTGCCTTCCGGAAAGTATCCGATGACGCCCGGCGTCATCTTTCCATTGCGGTCGAAGTCGAACTCGCCCTCGAGCTGATAGCGGAACTGATCGAAATTGTGCTTATGGCGAGGAGAGAAGAAATCGTCGGTCGTGCGGACCATTTCCAGGATGAAATTACCGGGCGTCCCCGGCTCGCCCACTGCCACCGTACGATAGCGGAACATGCCCTGACGGTGCTGGTGGATGCGGATCTTTTCCTCGATCTGATCTCCGTGCACGATTCTCATGGCGTTTCTCCGGTCTTTCTTTGAAGCGGCGAGCGGCGACCTTGCGGGTGGCGGAAAGCCTAATGTACAAGCCTTTCTGACACAACGACCTGTGCGATCAACGCAGGCGTAAATGGGGGATGATGCTGCGATGGAATGGCGCTAAATTTATCTCCGCCGCTCGACGCTATCGGCGAATCGGCTTCGGCGCAGGTTCAAGTCGGAAACGAGTGATGGATCAGCCCAATTTTGCCGGTGATTACGACGTCCTGCTCGATCTCGTGAAGTCGCGCGCAAGCGTGCGCAAGCTCAAGCCGGATCCGATCCCCGACGATTACGTCACCCAAATCCTGGAAGTCGGACGCTGGGCGATGTCCGGTGCCAACGGGCAGCCGTGGGACTTCATCGTCGTCAAGAATCCCGACACTAAGAAAGCGTTGTTCCGCGCCTATATCGAGGAAAACAACGACTTCATCTATTGGATGGAGCAGCAGCGCGAATTCAAGCTGCGTCATCCATCCTTTCAGATGACCCATGACGAGGCGCTGCAGAAACATCGCAACGAGGTCGGGTGGTCGGCGGCGCCGGTGCTCATCGTGATCGTCGGGGACGGACGGCGGCAATGGGCGACGGTGCAGGGCGCCCATACCTTCGGCCGCGACCAATCACATCTCACCGATGGGCTCGCGAACACGTCGATGATGATGCATCTCGCCGCGGCTGCGCTCGGGCTCGGCAGCCAACACGTGACCATCCACATCCAGGAGCCGTTCAAGCGTATTTTGGGGGTGCCCGATCTCCTCACCTTCTCGCTGATCATGCCGGTCGGCTATCCGGCAGTACCGCCGAAAGAAGGCGTGCGCCGTCCCCTCGAGGATATGGTCCATGCGGAGCGCTTCGACCTGTCCAAATACATGAGCAACCGAGAGGTGATCGAATATCTCTACCGGCTGCGCGAGAAAACGGTGCCGGTGTACAGCCATTCTTATGCCGGGCGGCCGCCCGTCCCCGATAAAGCCGAGGAGTAAAGCGAGGCAATGCACCACACGCTGAGGCGGGGCGCGCTGATAGGCCTCCTTGCAGCGCTTGCGCTGTGGCCCGCCGGCGCGGCGTTCGGGCTCGACAAGATCCGTCTCGGCAAGGCGGTTCCCAACTCGTTCGCCTTCGGCGCGGTCGAAGTGGGAATCGAGGCCAAGATTTTCGAGCAGGAAGGGCTCGAAATCGAGGTCACCAGCTTTCGCGGCGATGCCCAGCTTCAACAGGCGCTCGCCGCCGGCAGCATCGACGTGGGCCTCGGTTCGGGACCGGGGCTCGGCTTCCGTGCCAAGGGCGCCCCGGCCGTCGGCGTCGCCGCCATGTACGGGCCGCCGGCAAATCTCGCGCTGGTGCTTCCGTTCGAGACCCCGATCAAGACCGTCAGCGATCTCAAGGGCAAGCGCATCGGGGTCACCACGACGGGCTCGCTCACGGACTGGCTGGTGCGCGAATTATCGCGCCAGCAGGGCTGGGGCAGCGACGGCATACAAATCCTGGCGCTGGGCCAGATGCAGGCGCGGCTTGCTGCGATCCAGCGCGGCGAACTCGACGGCATGGTGATCGAGGCGGCGACCGGCTACGAGCTTGAGGAGGCCGGCAAGGCCAGAAACTTCATCCTGTTCGGCGATATCGCGAAGGATTTCTACACTCACGTCATCTTTGCAACCGACGACATCATCGACAAGCGGCCGAACTTGTTGCGGCGTTTCCTGCACGGCTGGTTCAAGACCATCGCCTTCATGCGGGCGAACAAGGATTTCGTCGTGGCATCCGAGGCCAGGACCATCGAGGTCAAGCCCAGCATCGCCGCCAAAATTTACGACGGGCAAATCGCCGGCTTCTCGGTCGACGGCGCCTGGAGCCCGGCGGCGATCGACGTCATCAGGCATTCGCTCAAGGACCTCGGAATTCTCGGCGCCGTGCCGGAGGCCAAGGCGATCTACAACGACCAGTTCGTTCCGGTGCGATTCTAACGAGGGCGACATGCCGGCGCAGGCGAGACGCCGACATCTGCTCACAGCCATGGCGGATGCGGGCATCGAGCACGTGGTGCTCTATGGCAACGCCTGGCAGGGCGACTACCTGCGCTATGGCGCCGATTTCGGCATCCTCGAGGGTCACGGCATCGCGCTGGTGTCATCCGCCGGCGCGGCCGAGCTTTTCCTCGACAGCGCGACCGAAGCCGAGCGTGCCGAGGTGGAGACGCCGGGAATAAAAATCCATTTCGCCGCCGATCTCGCTCGTGCCGTCGGCGCGCGCCTCGACCGCGTGGCCAATCGTCGCCTCGCTGCGGCGCCGCTTCGCTTCCTGCCGCATTGGCTTGCAGACAAAGGCCGCAGCTTCGTGCTCGAGGATGTGACCCCACTCCTCGACCGGCTGCTCATGCACAAGCTGCCGGCGGAGATCGCGGCGCTGCGGCGCGCCGCGCAGATGGCGGACGACGCCTATGCCGTGTTCCGCGACGCGATAAAGCCTGGCCGTCGGCAATACGAGGTGGTGGCGGACATCGAGGCCTATCTGCGGCGCCGAGGATGTCCGGACAATTTCATGATCATCGGCTCCGGCGGGACGGACGTATTCGGCATGACGCCGCCGTCGGAACGCCGCATCGCTCCCGGCGATCTGGTGACGACGGAGCTCACGCCTGCGGTCGAGGGGTACTTCGCCCAGATTTGCCGCACACTGGTCGTCGGCAAGGCAACCGCCGCGCAGCGCCGTGCCTTCGGCGTCTTCCGTGAAGCCCTCAGCGCCGGTATTGCGGCCGTGCGGCCCGGCGCGACGGCCGCCGACGTCGCCCGCGCCGAGAACGACGTGTTTCGCGAGCACGGCCTGGGCGACTATACGACCAGCAAATGGACGCGCGTGCGCGGCCACGGCCTCGGTCTGTTTTGTGATTCCAAGCCGCACCTGCTCGAGGATGTGGGCACGCCGCTCGCGCCGGGGATGGCGCTGATCGTCCATCCCAACACCTATCATCCCGAGGTCGGCTACATCGTGCTCGGCGATGCGGTCGTGGTGACTGAGAGCGGCGCCGAGGTGTTGTGCAAGACCCCGCGCGAACTGTTCGAGGTCGCGGCGTGAGGCAAGCATGCGACGCGGCCTGATCTCCCGTTCGAAGGCGGAGCTGCCCGACGCGGTGCTCGACGCGCGCCTCGCGCGCGTGCGCGCGGCAATGGGCGCGGCAGGCCTCGATGCGCTTCTCCTCTATACCAACAATACCCGCGCGGCCGGCGTGTCTTGGCTCACCGGCTTCGTGCCGTATTGGTCGGAGGCGCTGCTGGTGGTGCCGCGCGATCGCGAGCCGGTGCTGGTGGCGGCGCTGAGCTACCGGGTCAAAAGCTGGATCGAGCGCACGAGCCGCCTCGCCGAAGTGATCCACGGTCCGCGCATCGGGCTCGAGGCCGCAAAGCTGATTGCGGCGCGGAAAGCCGATGCCGTGGTGGGCATCGCCGATTTCGACGGCCTTGCCGCCGGGATCGTCGAGGATTTGCGCCGGGGCGGGCCGCGCCTGCGCTTGAGTGACGCTACGGCGCTGTTTGCGCCGGTGCGCGCCGAGGCCGACCCGGCGGAGATCGCGTTGGCAATGCGGGCGCCGGCGATCGCGCAACAGGCGCTGGCGCAGCCGCCGGAGCGAGGCGCAAGCTTGGGCGAGATCATCGCCGCGATCGAGGCGCAAGCGCGCACCGACGGCGCGGAGGAGGTCTACGTCGCCGCCGCGCCCGACCTTGACCGCGACCGCCGCCTCCGGCGCATCGAGGGCGAGGCGGC
>JAFAHL010000228.1 GCA_019237215.1 Hyphomicrobiales bacterium
CGTGCAGGTCTGGCGACATTCTCCATCGACGAAACGAATGGCCGTTCCACCTGGGGGGCCTGCAGGGCCAGGAGGCCCAGCCGGGCCAGGCGGTCCTCGAGATGCGACCTCCTTCTTTTCGCAGGCAGCGAGAGTCAACGCCAAGGCAATGGTGAACAAGCGAACCGGCATGATGAGTGTAAGCGAGGGGCGGCTCCTCATGCCAAGATCCCGCATCACCCTGTGAGGCCAAGATAATGACGAGTCGAGGTCGCCGCGGCTATTGCGGCTGAATGCCGATCGACGGAATGACCTTGGCCCAATGATCGACCTCGCTCGCGAGCAGGCCAGCGAATTCCGCAGGCGTGCTGCTCACTGCATGCAGGCCCTGAAGCTTCATCTTGGCGATGACGTCCGGCATTTTGAGCGCCGCCACCGTCGCCGCATTGAGCTTGTCGATGATCGCCGCAGGCGTTCCAGCAGGCGCAAGCAGGCCATTCCAGCCAACGTTAATGACGCCGGGGACGGTCTCGTCGATCGTGGGCGTGTTCGGCAGTTCGGGCAGCCGCGTCTTCTCGGCGGCTGCGATGACGCGAATCCCGCCGGCCTGCGCCTGCGGCAGGGCCACGGGCAGCGTGCTGAAACCCAGCTTGACGTTGCCGGCGAGCAGGTCCTGCATCGCGAGCGCACCGCCGCGGTAGGGTACGTGTACCATCTCGATCCCGACTTTCTGCTTGAGCAGCTCGCCGCAGATGTGGTGGCTGGAGCCGATGCCGGCGGTGGCATAGGCGAGTTTGCCGGGGTTCTTCCTCGCGTATTCGATGAGTCCGGCTACATCGTGGACGGGCAGCGACGGATGTACGGCGAGCACGAGTGCGACGTCCGATATCAGCGTAATGGGTGCAAACGCCGTCTTCGGGTCGAACGGAAAGTTCCTCTGCAGGTACCTGTTCGTGGTCAGCGCCGAGTTGACCGAGAGTAGAAGCGTATAGCCGTCAGCTTTGGCATTGGCGACCGCCGCCGCCCCGGTTGTCCCGCCGGCACCGCCACGATTGTCGATGGTGATGCTCTGCCCGAGGGCCCCACTCAGCGGCTCACGGATGATCCGCGCCATGGCATCGGTCGAGCCTCCGGGCGGGAAATTGACGATCAGCGTGATCGGACGGCTGGGATAATCCTGTCCAGCCACTACCGGTGGCACCGTCACAACCGCCGCGGCCGCACCGCTGAGAAGCGTGATGAACTCGCGGCGCTTCATTCGACCGCAGGGGCTTCCGACACCAATCTAGGACCGACTTGCTTCATCCAGGAAGGCTTGCACGGCCTCGAACAGTTGCAGCCGGTTCTTCTCCATGATGATCGTGTGCGTGCCCTCCGCGAGCATGACGTATCGCTTACCCGGCGAGTTCACGAGCAGTGGAAACAATGTCTGCGCCATATACGGTGGGAGGTCTCGATCCCATTCGGCTTGCACTAGCAACGTCGGCACGGTGATCTTGGTCGGATCGTAATAGGGCTTCCCGGCGGCCCAGTAATCCTGGCTGTCTTGAATCACGCCGTTGGGGGCGCGGATATAGGGCGGGTCTGCCTTCGCACCTTCGGAATCGGTCGCCCAGGTCGCATCCGCCCAGGCGTCGAACCATCCATCGGGAATCAGCGCTGCTTTCTTGTCGTCGGGCACGCCGGTCATCCAGCGCTGCATCGCTTGCTCACGCGTAACCTTGCGATAGGCGCCAAGCGGGCCGGGCCCGGCCTGCACGAGTGACGCCGTCTGCCGGATCCATCCGGGTGCGTAGAGCACGAGCCGCTCCACCTTGCCGGGATTCTGCGTGGTGTATGTCGACATCGTGACCGTACCCCACGACCAGCCGATCAAGTTGAGGCGGGAGATATTGCGTCGCGCGAGGATGAAATCAACGACAGTGCCGATATCCTTGACCGCAGTGTCACCACGCACGATTGGCGGGCTCGCCTTGGGATCTTCCGACATTTCCTTCGGGCGTGTGGATTTGCCGTAGCCGCGCAGATCGAGAAGGTAGACGTCGTAACCGCGAGCGGCGATGTAGTCCATCCATGACATTCCGCCGAGCTGCAGGTCGAAGGCCGTGCTCGCGGGATAGGTTGCGCCGTGCACGTAGAGTACGGTGCGCTCGGGACGGAACGTGGTCATCTGCGCCGGGCGCTTGTTGCGCACGTAGATCTCGATCCCCGGATCGGGAGATTTCACCATCATCTCTTCGGTAACGAGGCGCGTCTGCGCGACGGCAGTAGTCGCGGACATGGCGGCAGCGGCGACAACACTGAGAGCAACAGGGTGCATTTTCACGATATCCTCCCCATCAATTGCGCCGGCGCTTACCCAAGGCCAAGATCACGGCGTGACTATAGCAGGTCTGGAGCGGCTCGGGCGTGCATCTGGCGCGCCGATTGGCGAGATTTCTAGGAGGAAATCATGATTAAACTTACCCGCAGGCGACTTCTGCACTTGACCGCCGGTCCAGCGGCGCTGCCCATCGTTTCGCGAATTGCCATGGCGCAAGACAATCCATCCCCACCGCTATCAGCACCGCGTGAGCGACCGCTTGCGGAACGGCTGGCCGCCTATGCCCATGCGCTGCGCCACGACGACCTCGACGCTGCGACCGTCGATCGGATCAAGGTGCACGTCATCGATACGATCGGCTGCGGTATCGGAGCGTTCGACGAAAAAGCCGTCCGTATCTGCCGAGAGATCGCGCTTGCCGTGCCCGGTACGGCCACGGTCATCGGAACGAGCCGGCGCACGACGCCTGATCTTGCGTCCTTCGCCAATGGCGCCGCGTTCCGCTACCTCGATTTCAACGACACGTATGTCGGGCGATTTGCGGTTCATCCGAGCGACACCATCGCGGCCTGCCTTGCAGTGGCGGAGGCCGAACGGGCCAACGCCCAAGATTTGATGACCGCGATCGCGCTTGCCTATGAAGTGAACTCCCGCTTGGTGGATTCCTTGGACATCGCAGCGCGCGGTTGGGATCCACCGGTGTTCAGCCTGCCAGCCGTGGCGCTCGCGGCAGGCAAGCTGATGAAGCTCGACCCCGAGCGGCTAACCCACGCGGTCGGTCTTGCCATCAACGACCATATCCCGATGGCCCAGACCCGGATACAGACTCTGTCCGACTGGAAGGGACTCGCGGCCGCCGAAGCGGCGCGCAATGCCGTCTTCGCCGCGCTGCTGGCACGCGGCGGCGTGACCGGCCCGACGCCCATCTTTGAAGGCCGCTCCGGTTTCTTCAAGCAGGTGTCCGGACCGGGCAATGTCGACGTCGAGACCTTCGGTCGGCGTGGCGTTGCGTTTCGCATCCACCAATGCAGTCTGAAGGCTTATCCGGCGGTCATTTACACGCAGACGGCGATCGTGGCCGGCATCGAAGTTGCCAAGGACGTGGGCTCGCTCGATCGGATTGCCTCGATCGAAATCGCGACCACGGGCCGTGGCTTCGAGCGGACCGGGAGCGAACCCGAGAAATGGTCGCCGCAAACCAGGGAGACCGCGGACCACAGCCTGCCGTACATAACGGCGCGGGCGATGGTTGACGGCGACATCACGAATGAAAGCTTCGCGCCGCAAATGTACCGCGATCCGCGCATCCTCGCCTTCATGCAAAAGATCAAAGTGAGCGAGGACCCCGTCCTCACTGCGCGGAGCGCAGGCGCGGTTCCCACCCGCGTGACGGCGATCCTGTTGGACGGGCAGCGGATATCGCGCGAGATCGACTACGCGCCGGGTTTTGCGGCACGGCCGATGAACAGAGACGACGTCGACCGCAAATTTCGCGGCAACGTGGGTCGGCGCTGGGACAAAGATCGGACAGACCGCATCCTGCAGACGCTGTGGGCGCTCGATCGAACAGACGATCTGCCTTCGTTGCTGGGCGAGCTCGCAATGCCGACCTAGGAAGGGCCGGCGGAGGTCAGAGTTCGACCGGTCAACGCCGCCCACGATCTCGCCGTGTCCGCTTCGCCCGATAGCGACAAATCAGCAGACGTCTGTGGATGGCTTCCACGAACCGCCGGCAAGCTACGCGATCAAGTTTTGAGCTGGCGTGCGATAAATTCCTTGACCACCTCACGCGCCTTGACGGTCTGAGGACCCGGCTCGGCGACCCATTCGTGAACGGAATTTTCGAACAGGCGATAGTCGCACTCGCCCCCGGCGGCCCGGTAGGTCTTGGCGAATTTTTCCTGCACCTCGGGTAACACGTTGTCATCGAGCGCGCCTTGCATGATGAGGAGCGGCACCAAGGTGGCCTTTTCCTCGCGCTCTAGAATCTCCTGCGGGTTGGCTTCGTGGATCGTCTCCCACGGATTGAAGAACACCTTATTGTTTTTAATCATGCTCTCGTTGCCGCGCCGCACCGCGTTTTCGTAGCGCGCAAAGGTGTTGCTGATCGGCGAACGCGTGGCAGCATAGGCGACGGTGGCGTCGACGTTCGGCGCTGCGGCAAGAGGGATGGCATTGTAGCGCGGATCGTGCGGCCGCATTGCGATAAGTTCTGCGACGTGACCTCCGCTGGAGGATCCGTAGATGCCGATCGTGGCGGTGTCACCGTTCCAGGTTGCGGCATTCACCTTGAGCCAGCGCACGGCATAGTTGGCGTCCTGCACGCAGGCCGGATAGGGCGCTTCGGGCGCCAGCGTCAGGTCGACGGCGACGACCAAAAGGCCGCTCGCAGCGAGCGCACGGTCCATCGGCTCTTCGGCGAAACGGTCTTTTCGATTCCAGGCACCGCCGTGCAGATCGAGAACGGTTGGGAAGGGTCCCGGTCCTTTCGGCTGATAGATGCGGGCCATCAGCATGCGGCCGGCGCTGTTGCGCCGAAACTCGACTTCGCTGACCGCAAGATCAAAGCGGGCGGCGGGATCATACGCCGGCGCCCCCCGGGCATGCGCCACGCGGAGAGAGAACGGGCGCACGGCAGGCAGACCGATCGTGCCAGCGGCGGCCATCAACTTGAGAAGGTGACGCCGAATGAAAGTGCCTCTGTTCAC
>JAFAHL010000196.1 GCA_019237215.1 Hyphomicrobiales bacterium
GGCGGTGCATACCAGCAGCAGGTGCACGCGGTCGCTGCCGGTTCCGACCAGCAGCCGCGGCGCGGCGCCGAGGTTGCCGGCCGCGGCGGCGATATTGCCGAGCACCTTCGTCATCCGCTGGGCATAAGGACGCGCAGCCTCAGCCGCGGCCTGCGCGCGCCGCAGCTTCGACGCCGCGACCATCTGCATGGCCTTGGTGATCTTCTGCGTCGCCTTGGTGGCGGCGATGCGCACGCGCATGTCCTTGAGGCTGGGCATGGGTCAGGTGCGACGACAGCGAGCGGACGATCGACACCGCATCGGCACGGCTTCGGATGATGTATCGACCGTCGACTGGCGATGATCTGGCGTCTGTCCTCCGTGCTCTTTGGGAGTCCGCGTGTTACGCGAACGTCTTTGCGTATTCGTCGACCGCGGCTTTGAGCTTCGCCGTGGTGGCATCGTCGAGGTCCCTGCTATCGCGGATGGCGTCGAGGATGCCCGTATACTGCGAGCGCACCAGCCTCAGCAGGCCGTCTTCGAAGGCGCGCACCCGATCGACCGGAATCGGGTCGAGGTAGGCGTTGACGCCGGCAAAAATGACGACGACCTGCTCCTCCATCTTGAGCGGAGAAAACTGCGGCTGCTTGAGCAGCTCGGTCAACCGCGCGCCGCGGTTGAGCAGGCGCTGGGTGGTGGCATCGAGGTCGGAGCCGAACTGCGCGAACGCCGCCATTTCACGGTATTGCGCGAGTTCGCCCTTGATGCGGCCGGCGACTTTTTTCATGGCCTTGGTCTGCGCGGCCGAGCCGACGCGCGACACCGAGAGGCCGACGTTCACGGCCGGGCGGATGCCCTGATAGAACAGATCAGTCTCCAGAAAGATCTGCCCATCGGTGATCGAAATGACGTTGGTCGGGATGTAGGCCGACACGTCGTTCGCCTGCGTCTCGATGACGGGAAGCGCCGTGAGCGATCCACCCTTATGGTCGTTGTTCATCTTGGCGGCGCGCTCGAGCAGCCGCGAATGCAGATAGAATACGTCGCCGGGATAGGCCTCGCGGCCGGGCGGGCGGCGCAGCAACAGCGACATCTGCCGGTAGGCGACGGCTTGTTTCGACAGGTCGTCGTAGACGATCACCGCGTGCATGCCGCCATCGCGGAAATATTCGCCCATGGTGCAGCCGGAAAACGGCGCGAGGTACTGCATCGGCGCAGGGTCGGAAGCCGTCGCCGCGATCACGATCGAATAGTCGAGCGCGCCATTCTCCTCCAGCACCTTGGCGAATTGAACCACGGTGGAGCGCTTCTGGCCGACGGCAACATAGACGCAGTAGAGCTTGATCTTCTCGTCACCGCTGGCGTTGAGCGCTTTCTGATTGAGGATCGTGTCGAGGGCGATCGCAGTCTTGCCGGTCTGACGATCGCCGATGATCAACTCCCGCTGCCCGCGGCCGATGGGGATCAGCGCATCGATGGCCTTGAGGCCGGTGGCCATCGGCTCATCCACGGATTTGCGCGGGATGATTCCCGGCGCCTTGACGTCGACGCGCCGGCGCTCGCTCGCATCAATCGGACCCTTGCCGTCGATCGGATCGCCGAGCGCGTCGACCACGCGGCCGAGCAGGCCCTTGCCAACAGGAACCTCGACGATGGCGCGCGTGCGCTTGACGGTCTGCCCTTCCTTGATCTCGCGGTCTTCGCCGAAGATGACGATGCCGACGTTGTCGATCTCGAGATTGAGCGCCATTCCGCGCACGCCGTTCTCGAACTCGACCATCTCACCGGCTTCGACGTTGTCGAGGCCGTAGACTCGGGCGATGCCGTCACCGACCGAGAGCACCTGGCCGACTTCCGAAACTTCCGCCTCCTGGCCGAAGTTCTTGATCTGCTCTTTCAGGATTGCCGAAATTTCGGCGGGACGGATGTCCATCAGTGGGCCTCTTGCATCGCGACCTTGATCGCATTGAGTTTGGTGCGCAGCGAGCTGTCGACCATGCGCGAGCCGAGCTTGACCACGAGGCCGCCGATCAGCGAGGGATCGACCTTCACTTGCACCTGCACGTTCTTCTTGGTCGCGGCCAGGAGCGCATCCTTGATGGCGGCAAGGTGCGTCTCGCTCGGCTTCTCGGCGAGCGTCACTTCGGCGGAGACTTCCCCCTTGTGCTTGGCGACAAGCGCTCGGTAGGCGTGCACCATGTCGAGCGCCGCGAACAGCCGGCGGTTTGTTCCGAGCAGTTTGAGGACGTTGGCGGCGAGCCCGTCGATACCTGCCCGGTCGAGCACGCCCGAGAGCGCGCGCGTCTGCTCATCGGCCGAGAATACCGGGCTTCGCAGCAAGCGGGCGAGATCGGCGACCTCGGCAACCAGCGCATCGAAGCGGTCGAGATCGACCTTGACCCGATCGATGGCGTTCTGCTCGCGCGCGAGCTCGAACAGCGCGTTCGCGTAGCGGCCGGCCATGCCGGATATGATTGCGTTTTCGCCTGCCACGTGGACTTGATCTTTCGGCAATTCCGCAGGCTCGGCACCGTCGCGGACGGTGGGCGCCAAGCCCTTGAAATTCAATGGGACTTTGCATCTTCGCGGAGAGCGCCGGGCGCGCCCCGAAAGCCCACGAAAATCGCGCGGTTCCGTAACACACCGCCAACTGCGGTGCAACATGACGAAATGCCCGCAGGGAATGCGCATTTTGCCGACGGCGGGCCCTTGCGCGAGCGGCCAGCGCCGATGGTACACAGGCCTTCCCTCCTCCTCGGCCTGCCGGACCCCCGCACGTGCCACGCCTCGCCCCGCATCAAGCTGCCGACGCGACCGCCCGCGTTATGCTGGTGGCGGTGAGCCTAGCCTGGGGCGTGAGCTGGCCAGCCTTGAAGATCGCGCTCAACGACATCCCGCCGTTTAGCATGCGCGTCGGCACGTCCGGGCTTGCGACGGTCGTATTGTTCGCGCTCGCCTTGCTGCGGCGGCGTAACATGAGGATTCACAGCGGCGTCGCGGCCGTGCACCTCGTCGTCGCGGGCTGCCTGAACATTGCCTGCTTCACGCTCTTCTCCGCTTTCGCGCAACTTGCGACCGCAACGTCGCGAGTGGCGGTTCTTGCGTATACGATGCCGATCTGGGCGGCCCTGTTCGCTTATCCCATCCTCGGGGAGCGGCTGAACCGGGTATGCGGCATCTCGCTCCTGCTTTGCGCCGCCGGATTGACGGTGCTTGTCTATCCGCTACTCGGATCGAGCGACCTGATCGGCCTCGTCCTCGCGCTCGCGACCGCGGTGAGTTGGGCGGCCGGTACCGTCTATTTGAAATGGGCGCGCATCGACGCCGATCCGATGGCTATCTCGGCGTGGCAACTTGTCGTCGCTCTGGTGGTTACCTTCGCAGGCGCGCTCATCTTCGAAGGCTCGCTGCATTTGTGGCCCGCTCCTGCGCGCGCCCTGTGGGCGCTGACATTTTCCGGCCTCGTCGGCTCCGCCTTCGCCTATCTGCTTTGGTTCGAGATCGTCCGCAGGTTGCCGGCCACGACCGCCGCGCTCGGCCTGCTGAGTGTTCCAGTCATTGGCATCGTCGCCTCGGTGCTGATCCTGGGCGAGCGGCTGACGGTTGCGGATATCGTCGGCTCCGTCCTGATCCTGACTGCCGCCGCCGGCGTCCTGCTTGCACCGAATGCGCGCTCGTCCGAGACCGCTCCGATCGAACAATAGTTTGGTGCTTGTGCCCCGCCGAGGTCCAAGGCGCCGCATCCGGCCGGCGCCCACTGAGCAGGCAAGCGCGGTCGGTCGCAACCTCTCCTGTTCAAAGAAAACTCTGCGGGTCGACGTCGACCTCGAGCTTGATGTTGCCCTTGCGCCGGGGCGCGCCGGCGAGCCATTCCCGCAGATAGGCTGAAAGATCGAAGCGACGGGGTGATTTCACCAGCAGCCGAAAGCGATGGCGGCCGCGGACGACGGCGAGCGGCGCTTCCGCTGGTCCCAGCACGCGCACATCTTTCGCCTGCGGCGCTGAAGCGGCGAGTCGGCGCGCAAAGACTTCGGCCGCCGGGCGCTCACCCGCGGAGACGAGCAGGCTCGCCAGCCGCCCGAACGGCGGATAATGCGTCTTTTCGCGCAGCTCGATCTCGCTGGTGTAGAACGCGTCGCGGTCGGCTGCCACGAGCGCGCGCATCACCGGGTGCTCGGGCTGATGGGTCTGCAGATATCCGATGCCACGACCGTCCTCGCGCCCGGCGCGGCCGATGACCTGATGCAGCAATTGAAACGTGCGCTCGGCCGCGCGCGGATCCCCGTTCGCCAAGCCGAGATCGGCGTCGACCACGCCGACCAAGTTGAGCCTGGGGAAATGGTGGCCCTTGGCGACCAGCTGCGTCCCGATGATGATATCGAAGCGCCCCTTGGCAACGTCGTCGAGCTCCTGGCGCAGCCGCTCGATCGATTCGACGAGATCGCTCGATAGCACCAGGATGCGGCTTTCCGGAAACAGCTCCGCCGCTTCCTGTTCCAGCCGTTCGACGCCGGGGCCGACCGCGACGAACGAATCAGCCGCCTGACATTGCGGGCATTGCGCCGGCGGCGGCATCGAGAAGCCGCAATGGTGGCAGACCAGGCGGCGCCTGAACCGGTGATCGACCAGCCAGGCGTCGCAATTCGGACAGGCGAGCCGAAATCCGCATTGGCGGCAGAGCGTGAGCGGGGCATAGCCGCGGCGATTGAGGAAAAGGAGGGCCTGCTCGCCGCGTTCGAGCGCGTTCCTCACCGCCTCGGCGAGGCGCGGTGCGATGAAGCGCCCGCGCGGCGGGCCCTCGGCACGCAGATCGATCGCCTCGATGGCGGGAAGATGCGAGCTGCCGAAGCGCTCCGGCAGATGCACTCGGGCGTAGCGGCCGCTGCGGGCGTTGACCTCGGTCTCGACCGACGGCGTCGCCGACACCAGCACGATCGGGATATCGGCGCCCCGTGCGCGCACCACCGCCATGTCGCGCGCGTGATAGCGCGCGCCGTCCTCCTGCTTGTAAGCGGGATCATGCTCCTCATCGACCACGATCAACCCGAGATCGGCATAGGGTAGAAACAGGGCCGAGCGTGCGCCGACGATCACGCTCAACTCGCCGGCCGCCACCGCATTCCAAGTGCGCGCGCGCCAACGCTGCGACAGCTGCGAGTGCCACTCGGCCGGCCGCACGCCGAAGCGCTCGGCAAAGCGGTCGAGGAACTGGGTGGTCAAGGCGATCTCGGGGACGAGAACCAGCGCTTGTTTTCCACGGCGGACGATCTCGCCGACGGCCTCAAAATAGACTTGGGTCTTGCCCGCGCCGGTGACGCCATCGAGCAGCGTGACGCCATAGCCGCCCGCGGCCACCTGCGCGCGTAGCGTTGCCGCCGCCTCGCGCTGCCCCGGCGTAAAGTCGGGCGGCGAAAAATCCGGATCCGGCCGCCGCGCCACCGGATCCGGGGGCAGGACCAGGCTTTCGAGCGTCCCTTCATCGACCAGGGCGTCGATGACTCCCGGCGAAACCCCGGCCGCCTCGGCGACATCGCGCTTACCACGCGCAAGCCCGTCGGCGAGCAGCGCGAGCACCCGCTCGCGCGCCGCCGTCATCCGCCGGGGGAGCGGTCCGGCAATCCGAACGCCGACGCGTTCGCGTGCGGAGCCGAGATGCTCGCCCATGCGCAGCGCCATGCGCAGAACCATGCCGCGGGGGCTGAGCGTGTAGGCCGACACCCAGTCGATGAACTTGCGCAGCTCCGGCTTGAGCGGCGGGACGTCGAGCTTGGCCTCGACGTCCTTCATGCGATTGTCGAGCCGGGGGTTGGGCTTGGGATTCTCCGCCCACGTCACCGCCGTTGCCATGCGCGCGCCGAGCGGCACGGTCACCAGGTCGCCGGGCGCGAGCTCAAGCCCTTCCGGCACCCGATAGGAGTAGGTCTGGTCGAGGGCGACCGGGACGAGGACATCGACGACGCGTTTGGCCATGATCAGTCGGCCGATTCGAAGCGTTTAAGAAACAGTGAAGGAAGGGGTGAGATATATTCCGCTGTGTCAAGCGCAACACCCACCGCCGATCTCGCTTTTGCCGCCAACGACGTTGCGGGCGAACTCATGCGTTGGCTGGCATACCTCGATGCCGAACGGCGGATGTCAGCGAAGACGGTCGACGCTTATGAGCGCGACGTGCGCCAATTCCTCGCCTTCCTCTGCGACCATCTCGACGGCCGCGTGACGCTCGCGGCGCTGTCGCGCCTTAAACCGCTCGACGTGCGCGCCTTCATGGCGGCACGCCGAGCCGGCGGGACGAGCAGCCGCTCGCTGATGCGCATGCTCGCGGGCGTGCGCTCCTTCACGCGTTTTCTCGAACGCAACGGCAAAGGCAAGGTCGGTGCACTTTCCGCCGTGCGGACGCCGAAACTCGCGAAGCCGCTGCCGAAGCCGCTGGCGATCCCAGCGGCCAAACGCATCACCGACACCGATGTGCGCGCCGGCGAGGCGCGCGAACCCTGGATTCTCGCCCGCGACGCCGCGGTGCTGGCGCTGCTTTACGGGTCGGGCTTGCGCATCAGCGAGGCGCTGGCCTTGAAGCGCGACGACATTCCTGCGCCCGGACGCGGCGACGTCATCACGGTCACCGGCAAGGGCAACAAGGCGCGGATGGTCCCGGTATTGGCGCAGGTCGCGAGGCTCGCCGCCGAATACGTCGCGCTCTGCCCCTACGACCTTCCCGCCGAAGGTCCCTTGTTCGTCGGCGCCAGAGGCGGCCCGCTCTCCCCGCGCGTCGTCCAGCTTGCGATGGCACGGCTGCGGGGCGCGCTCGGGCTGCCGGAGACCGCGACCCCGCATTCGCTACGCCATTCGTTTGCGACGCATCTGCTGGCGCGCGGCGGCGATCTACGCGCGATCCAGGAACTGCTCGGCCATGCCTCGTTGTCGACGACCCAGCTCTACACCGCCGTCGATACCGAACGCCTGCTGGAAGTCTACCGCAACACCCATCCGCGGGCATGACCAACGCGTGACAGGCGCCACGGTTACTCCCCCTTGCGCAATCCGGCGAGTTCGATACATCGTCCGCCCGACGACGCACGGAGGGCGACATGAGTCACGGCGTGCACGCGGTCCAGCATGGAGTCGAGCATCAGATCGAACATGAGGAGCACGGGCATGGCGGCCGCGGAAAGCCGGTAGCGGAGAGCAGGAACAAGAAGATCGCGTTGCTGATCTCGGTGATCGCGCTGTTTCTGGCGCTCGCCGAGATGTTCGGCAAAAGCGCGCAGACGGAAGGAATTTCGCTCAACATCAAGGCGTCCGACGCCTGGAATTTCTTCCAAGCCAAGACCATCCGCCAGACCACGCTTCGCACCGCCGCTCAGGCTTTGGCGCTCGAAGCCGCCTCGGCGTCCGATGAAGCAAGCAAGGCGGCGCTGCTCAAGCAGGTCGACGATTGGTTGAAGACGGTGGCACGCTACGAGTCCGACCCGGCGGAGAAGGACGGCCGCAAGGAGTTGCGGGCGCTCGCCGAAACATACGAGCACCAACGCGACATCTACCTGGCGCGCTACCATCACTACGAGTTTGCATCGGCTGCCTATCAGATCGGCATCGTCCTGGCGTCGGCCGCGGTCATCACCGGCATAATGGCCCTGGTCCACGGCGCCATAGGTCTCGGCGTGGTCGGTCTCCTCTTCATGGCGTTCGGATTTTTCAACCCGCAGTACCTGCACTCGCTGCACTTGATCTAGGCGGTGCTCGCGTGGCGGCACGGCAGCCCGCGGGCGTCGGCGGATGCGGCTAGCGGCCGCCGGGTGCGTCGCGCGCGGGCGTCACAGGTGGATGGCGCGCTTGTCCACCGCCAATGCTGCCTCCTTCACCGCCTCGGTGAACGTGGGGTGGGGATGGCAGGTGCGGGCGATATCCTCGGACGCGGCACCGAACTCCATGGCAACCGCAGCCTCGGCGATCATGTTGCCGGCGTCCGCGCCGACGATGTGGACACCGAGCACGCGGTCGGTCTTGGCATCGGCGAGGATTTTCACGAAGCCCTCGGTCTGCAGGTTCACCTTTGCGCGGCCATTGGCGGTAAAGGGAAATTTGCCGGTGTTGTAGGCGATACCGGCCTCCTTCAATTCCTCCTCGCTCTTTCCGACCGAGGCGATCTCAGGATAGGTGTAGACCACGTTCGGGATGACGTCGTAGTTCACGTGGCCGGCTTCGCCGGCGACGATTTCCGCCACCGCCGCGCCCTCATCCATTGCCTTGTGCGCCAGCATCGGGCCGGCGATCGCGTCCCCGATGGCGTAGATGCCGGGCACGTTGGTGGCGAAGCGACCATCGACCATGACGCGGCCCTTGTTGTCCGTCTTCACCCCGACGGCTTCGAGACCAAGTCCCTCGGTAAACGGCACGCGCCCGATCGACACCAGCACGACATCGGCTTCGATTGATTCTGCCGCGCCGCCCGCGCTCGGCTGGACTGTTGCCTTGAGCGTCTTTCCCGCCGCCTCGACGCCGGTGACCTTGGACGATAGCTTGAAGACGATGCCCTGCCTTTCGAAGATGCGCTGGACCTGTCGGCAGACCTCGCTATCCATTCCCGGCAGGATGCGGTCGAGGAACTCGACGACGATCACCTTGGAGCCGAGGCGACGCCACACCGAGCCGAGCTCAAGCCCGATCACGCCGGCGCCGATGACGAGTAGCCGCTCCGGCACCTGATCGAGAAGGAGGGCGCCGGTCGAGGAGACGATGCGCCGCTCGTCGATATCGATGCCGGGCAGGCGCGCCACGTCCGAGCCGGTGGCGATGACGATCGCCTTGCCCTCGATGGTCTCGCTCTTGCCGTCGGCGGTTTTCACCTCGACCTCGCCGGCCGTGACGATGCGGCCGGTGCCGTGAAAGGTATCGATCTTGTTCTTCTTGAACAGGAAGGCCACGCCTTTGACGTTGCCGTCGACGCCCTGGTCCTTGAATTTCATCATGGCGGGGAGATCGAGCTCCGGCTGGCCGACCTTGATGCCCATCTTGTCGAACAGATGGCCGGATTCTTCATAGAGCTCGGAGGCGTGCAACAGCGCCTTGGAGGGAATGCAACCGACGTTGAGGCAGGTGCCGCCGAAGGTCTTGTCCTTCTCGATCACCGCGACCTTCATGCCGAGCTGCGCCGCGCGGATGGCGCAGACATAGCCGCCGGGGCCGGAGCCGATGACGATGAGATCGTAGGGCATGATTACTCCGAACTATCCGTCGTCACGGCCGCCGATGGTGACGGACTCACAGATCCACCACGAGCCTCGCCGGATCCTCCAAAATCTCCTTCACCCGCACCAGAAACGTCACCGCCTCTCGGCCGTCGACGAGGCGATGGTCGTAGCTGAGCGCGAGATACATCATCGGACGAATCTCGACTTTGCCGGCGAGCGCCACCGGTCGCTCTTCAATCTTGTGCATGCCGAGGATGCCGGACTGCGGCGCATTGAGAATCGGCGTCGACATCAGCGAGCCGTAAACTCCGCCGTTCGAGATGGTAAAGGTGCCGCCTTGCATTTCCTCGATCTTGAGCGTGCCGTCGCGCGCGCGCCGTCCGAGATCGGCAATCTCCTTCTCGATCTGCGCGAGCGATTTCTGGTCGCAGTCGCGCACGACCGGAACGACCAGGCCCTTCTCGGTCCCGACCGCGACGCCGATGTGATAGTAATTCTTGTAGATGATGTCGCTGCCGTCGATCTCGGCGTTGACGGTGGGAATCTCTTTCAGCGCCTGCACGCAAGCTTTGACGAAAAGGCCCATGAAGCCCAGCTTCACGTTGTGCGTCTTTTCGAACAGATCCTTGTAGCGGTTGCGCAATTGCATCACCGCGCTCATGTCGACCTCGTTGAAGGTCGTGAGCATGGCGGCGGTGTTCTGCGCCTCCTTGAGCCGGCGCGCGATGGTCGCCCGCAGCCGGGTCATCTTCACGCGCTCTTCGCGCGCGGCGTCGTCGACCGGCGACGGCGCGCGCGCCTGCACCGCGGCCGCCGTCTGGGCCACGGGCGTCGGCGCGGAAGCGGCGCGCTCGATCGCCGCCATCATGTCGCCCTTGGTCACGCGACCATCCTTCCCGGAGCCGGGGACGGTCGAGACGTCGATGCCGGTTTCGGCGGCGATCTTGCGCACCGAGGGCGCGAGCGGCGCCTGCGGCTTCGCCCCCGTTTGCGCGCGCGGCGTTTCCGTAGCGGCGGGAGTTGTCGTCGCGGTCCTTTGGCCCGGGCCGCCCGGCGGAGGCGGCGTGGCCTTCGCGGGCGCCGCCGCGCCTTCCCTGATCTGACCGAGCAGCGCGCCGACCGCAACCGTCTCGCCGTCCTTGGCCGCGATGTCGCCGAGCACGCCCGCCGCAGGGGCGGGCACCTCGATCGTCACCTTGTCGGTCTCGAGCTCGACCAGCGGCTCGTCGACGACGACCGCATCGCCCGGCTGCTTGAACCACTTGCCGATGGTCGCCTCAGTCACCGATTCGCCGAGCGCAGGCACGCGGATCTCAGCCATGTCGCATCCTTCTTACGTCGCCGTGCGCGCCCGGACGGCGGACGAGGGACGAGCGCATCCTCAGTCCTCCGTCGTTCGTCCGCCGCTAGCCCAGGGCTTCATCGAGCAGCGCCTTGAGCTGCTTGAGGTGCTGCGCCATCTGGCCGGTCGCGGTCGCCGCCGAGGCGGCACGACCGGCATAGATCGGCTGCCTGTTTTTGGCCCTGACTTGGTCGAGCACCCATTCGAGATACGGCTCCATGAAGGAGTACGCGCCCATATTGCGCGGCTCCTCCTGGCACCACATGAATTCCGCCTGCTTGAAGCGGCCAAGCTCGTACACCAGCGCTTTGAGTGGCACCGGATAGAGCTGCTCGAGGCGCAATAGATAAATGTCGTTGACACCGCGTTTCTCGCGCTCCTCGTAGAGATCGTAATAAACCTTGCCCGAGCACATCACGACCCGCCGGATTTTGTCGTCGGCGAGGAGCTTGATCTTCTCGTCCGGGAGCATCTGGGCGTCGTCCCAAAGCAAGCGATGGAACGTGGTGTCCGGCCCCATCTCGCCGAGCCGCGATACCGCGCGCCTGTGGCGCAGCAGAGACTTCGGCGTCATCAGGATCAGCGGCTTGCGGATGTCGCGCTTGAGCTGCCGGCGCAGGACGTGGAAGTAGTTGGCGGGCGTGGTGCAGTTTGCGACCTGCATATTGTCCTCAGCGCACATCTGCAGAAAGCGCTCGAGCCTCGCCGAGGAATGTTCCGGCCCCTGCCCCTCGTAACCGTGCGGCAACAGACACACGAGGCCGGACATGCGCAGCCACTTGCGCTCGCCCGATGACACGAACTGATCGAAGACCACTTGCGCGCCGTTGGCGAAATCGCCGAACTGAGCTTCCCACAGCGTCAGCGCGTTCGGTTCGGCGAGGGAGAATCCGTACTCGAAGCCCAGCACCGCCTCCTCCGAGAGCATCGAATTGATAACTTCGAAGCGGGCTTGACGCTCGCTCAGGTGGTTGAACGGGATGTAGCGGTCCTCGTTCTCCTGATCGATCAGCACCGAATGGCGCTGCGAGAACGTGCCGCGCTCGGTGTCCTGGCCGGAGAGCCGCACCGGACGGCCTTCGAGCAGCAAGGAACAGAACGCGAGCGCCTCGGCCGTTGCCCAATCGATGCCTTCGCCGGTCTCGACCGCCTTGCGGCGGTTGTCGACGAAACGCTGCAGGGTCCGGTGCAGGTGGAAACCTTGCGGTATCGCCGTGATCTTCGCTCCGATCTCTTTGAGCGTCGCGAGCGCGACGCCGGTACGTCCGCGGCGCGGGTCATCGGCATCGCGCGCCGCTTTGATGTCGGCCCAGCGGCCGTCGAGCCAGTCGGCGCTGTTTGCCTTGTAGCCCTGACTCGCTTCGAGCTCGGCATCGAGCTTGGCGCGCCAATCCACCCGCATCTTCTCGACGTCGCCTGCGGTGACGACGTTCTCGCCGACGAGCTTGTCGGCGTAGATCTCGCTCGTGGGCGGATGCTTGCGGATCGCCTTGTACATCAGCGGCTGGGTAAACGACGGCTCATCGCCCTCGTTGTGGCCAAAGCGCCGGTAGCAGAACATGTCGATGACGACGGGACGCTGGAATTTCTGGCGGAACTCGGTTGCAACCTTGGCTGCAAACACCACGGCCTCCGGGTCGTCGCCGTTCACGTGGAAGATCGGTGCCTCGATCATCTTGGCCACATCGGAGGGATAGGGCGATGACCGCGAATAGCGCGGATAGGTGGTGAATCCGATCTGATTGTTGACGATGAAATGCACGGAGCCGCCGGTGCGGTACCCGCGCAGTCCCGACAGACCGAAGCATTCGGCGATGACGCCCTGTCCGGCGAAGGCCGCGTCGCCTGAAATGAGCAGCGGCATCGCCATGGTGCGGTCTTCACGAGTCGCGCCGAACTGGTCCTGTTTCGCGCGCACCTTGCCGAGCACGACCGGATTGACGATTTCGAGATGCGACGGATTGGCGGTCAGCGACAGATGCACGCGGTTGCCGTCGAACTCGCGGTCGGAAGAGGCGCCGAGATGGTATTTCACGTCGCCGGAGCCCTCGACCTCGTTCGGGGTCGAGGAGCCGCCCTTGAACTCGTGGAAGATGGCGCGATGCGGCTTGCCCATGACCTGCGCCAACACGTTGAGTCGGCCGCGGTGGGCCATGCCGATGACGATATCTTTCACGCCGAGCGCGCCGCCGCGCTTGATGATCTGCTCGAGCGCCGGGATCATCGATTCGGCGCCATCGAGACCGAAGCGCTTGGTGCCAGTGAACTTCAAATCGCAGAATTTTTCGAAGCCTTCGGCCTCGATCAGCTTGTTGAGGATCGCGCGCTTGCCTTCGGGCGTGAACGTGATCTCCTTGTCCGGCCCTTCGATGCGCTCCTGGATCCAGCCTTTCTGCGCGGGATCGGAGATGTGCATGAACTCAACGCCGAGCGTTTGGCAATAGGTGCGGCGAAGGATCGCGAGAATCTCCCGCAGTGTGCCGAATTCGAGGCCGAGCACGCGGTCGAGAAAGATCCTGCGGTCGTAGTCCGTTTCGCTGAAGCCATAGGACCGCGGATCGAGATCCTCCTCGTTATGGTGCGGCTCGAGACCGAGCGGGTCGAGATTGGCGTAGAAGTGACCGCGCGCGCGGTAGGCGCGGATCAGCATCAGCGCGTGGATCGAATCGCGCGTCGCCTGCTGGACCTCGGCGGCGGAGACGTCGACGCCGGCGGCCTGCGCCCGCGCCTTGACCTTGTCGCCGAGCGCCCTCTCCGTCTCGCGCCAATCGCCGTCGAGCGCAGAGGTGAGCTCGCTGCGCGCGAGCGGGTAGGACCGCTGCCACGACGGCCCGCGCGCGTTCGTCATGACGTCGGCGCGCTCGTCCTTCAGGCTTTGGAAGAACGCCTGCCACTGGGCATCGACCGAGGTGGGGTCGGTCTCGTAGCGGGCATGGAGGTTCTCGAGGTAGTCGGCATTGCCGCCGTAAAGGAACGAGGTGCGGGCGAAGGCGGCATTGGCGTCCTGACGAGACATACTCAGGTCCTGTAACGTTGAGATTTGCGGGTCGCTGACTGACCCGGGAGCGGCATCCCGCGGGGGGTCTACTTATTACATCATTTATGCTGCGGTTGCGTTGTGGCAATCCACAAAAGCTGAAATCAGATTCATTCCAT
>JAFAHL010000377.1 GCA_019237215.1 Hyphomicrobiales bacterium
GCCGATCACTTCGCCGACGAAACCAAGCGCCGGCCGAAGCAGGGCGACGTGGTGCCGCTCGGGCCGATCGCGCTGGTGGCGCATCGGGTGGTGAACGGCCGCGTCACCAGCGTGGGCTTGCGGCTGGCGGAAGACGATGCGCCGGCAACGCTTCCCGCCAAGCTCAAGAAGGCCGCGCGCGATCTGTGGTCGCGTCTGGGCTGAGGCCCCGCACCGTCATTGCCGGGCTTGACACCGCAAGTCGGGTTTACCCGACTTGCGGCGCATAGTCCTGCGCAACTCGGGCAAGCCTGAGTTGCGGTGCAATCCATCGTGATGAAGCGCTTTCTTTCGATGGATGCGCGGGTCGTAAGCGCGTTCACGCGCGTCTTCCGACGCGCTATGCCCGCGCATGACCAATCAAGGGCAACACGCGGCTTGTTGCCGGAGTGAAGAGAAGTTTTGCGCTCCACCAGGTGGCGAACAACAGCGTCGTCCAGAGCATGTCGCCGGCCACGGTATTGCCTAGAAACGGCAGCGCCGCGACGTAGCACAGAACGAGGCCATGCAGATCGTGTGCGTACATGCCGCTGAACGCCCAAACTGCAAAGTTCGTGGTCGCAAAGAAGAGCAAGGACGACGACAAGACGAGCGGGGCGAGCACGACCACGGTCCGGGCGCGTCCCCACCGGGCCGCAAGCGCGGGGAGCGCAAGCGCGGCATAGACGACGCCCATGATGCGCCAATCGTAAGCGCCGACGACGAGATCGCTCAGCAGCAACGCCGCGATCGGCACGGCCAAGGCCAAGGCCCTGCTTCGCAACACCATGCCGGCAAACACCGCGCTGGCGGCGATGGGCGTGACATTGGGAGCGTGCGGCGCCACGCGCGCGACAATGTCGAGCCCCACGAGGCTTATCGCCAGCGAAAGTTCACCTCGCGACAGCTCGATCCCGTGAATGCAGGTCGCGCGGCGGATTCTTGCGATCAGAGCCATTGAGTCATTTCCCTGCTGAGTCATTGTCATTTCTCTGTTGAGTCATTTCCCTGCTTGCGTCGTGAAGCGCCAGAACACCACGTCCAGCGGCTGCACCTCGTATACACCGAAGCTTTTGTCAGCATAGCTGGTATTGATCCACAACTGCCAATTTTTCTTCGCCGCAGCACCGCCCTCGTTAGCGGCATCGTCGATGCGCGTGAGCAACGCCGAGGCTCCGCTGCCGGTGTAACTGAAGGTTATTCCATGCGGGCGGTCCTTGGCCGCGTTCATCACGTCGAGGACCGTGTTGCCCTTCGCCCAGGGCAGGTCGGTGAAGGTCTTGATCACGCCGTCGCCATAGTCGACGACGAGGCGAACGGTCGCGCTTTGCGCGCGTGCGCGCTCGCCCGCCGCTGCGACGGCGAGCAACATCGTTGCCAGCATAATTGCCGCCGAGCGCCGGGTGAGGCGATTGCAACGGCTCGCGCTCATTGTCTCATCCTCCTCGCGAAGAGTTCCGCGCGCGCTCGACGTGGGCCAGCCGCGTCGCCGTCCATTCCTCGATGATAGCGGCGAGCGCGTCGAGGCCGTCAGTCAACGCCGCCGGCCCCGGCTGCAGGATGAGCGGCGACTTGATCTCGCGCACAAAGTTATCGCGCACGGCGGGAACGTCGGCGAAACCCGGCCGCGCCGCGACCTTGGCCGGCACGAATTTCTTGCCGCACCAGGAGCCGACGATGATGTCGGGCTTGGCGGCGATCAACTCGTCGGCGGATACGATGCGGTCCTTGGCGTTCTTGCGCCGGGAGAGCGCGGGAAACACATCCTCGCCGCCGGCAACTTCGATGAGCTCGGCGACCCAGCGGATGCCGGAGATCATCGGCTCATCCCACTCCTCGAAATAAACCCGTGGACGGCGCGCGCGCGCGGCCGCGCGCTCACGCGCTTGCGCCAGCCGCCGCTCCAGCGTTTCGACGAGCGCGGCGGCCTTGCCGGCCACGCCGACCAGCGCGCCCAGGGTGCGGATCATGTCAAGAATGCCGGCGATGTCGCGCTGGTTGAAGGCATGGACCGCGACGTTGCGGCGGATCAGCTCGGCGGCGATATCGGCCTGCAGGTCGGAGAAGGCGAGAACGAGGTCGGGCTCGAGCGCGAGGATTTTTTCAAAGTCGGCGGAGATGAAGGCCGACACCCGCGGCTTCTCCCGGCGCACCCGCGCCGGCCGCACCGCGTAGCCCGACACGCCGACGATGCGCCGCTCCTCGCCGAGGAGATAGAGCGTCTCCACGGTCTCTTCGGTGAGGCAGACGATGCGCTCGGGCGGGAACATCAGGCCGCCGCTCACTCCGACAGCGCAACGGGCTGGCTGAATTCCGAGGTGGCGCCGTCCGCCGACGTGAGCGTCGCCGTGAACGAGGCCGGCATCGTGGCGAGCTTGGCGGCGTCGACCGTCAGCGAAAATCGTCCCCGCCCCTCGGCGTCGGAGGTGGCCGCGACTTCGCCGAGAAACATTTCGCCTTCGCCGCTGCCCGCCGCCCGATTGCCGAAGATTTCCACGGTGAAGCGCGAGCGCGGCTTGCCGCGCAGCTCGCCTTGCACGATGAGTTCGCCCGCGCGCTTGCGCACGCTTGCGAGCGTGGGGGCGGCGAGACCGCCGTTCGGCGGCGCTTGGCAGTTGGGCGCGCCATCCGGGCACATCTTGGCGAGGCTTCCCGGCGGCGGAACAACACCGGTGCCGCGCTTGCCGACGTAGCGTTCGTGCTCGCCGCTCGGCAGGCCGAACACGATGCCGCCCTTGCGGATGGCGGGGTCGCAACTGCCGCCGGCGAAGCAGCGTTCGATTTTTTGGCTGTTGCCGTAGATGGCGTTGCGGGAGATCCATGCCATCGTCATGTCGGCTCCTGGCCGCACCGCGATGCCCACGGCGTTACCGGAGATGACGTTGCCGTTGATGCTATTGCCGGAGCCGGAGAGACTCAGGCCGAACGTGTTGTCGGTGAAGATGTTGGCCGCGATGTAGTTGCGCTGCCCCCAATTGATTTGCAGGCCGTCGGAATATCCTTCGAAACGGTTGCTCACGACGACGTTGTCGTTACCGAGCAGGATTTCGATGCCCTGCGACGGCTCCGGGTTGGCGGCGGTCGAGCGGAAGACATTGTCGGCCACCAGATTGAAGGCGGCGCCGCGAGTGAGCTCGAGCCCGTCGCCGTTGTCGAGAAATTCGTTGCGCTGCACCTTGTTGTGCACCGTCGTGGTGGCGGTGGGATTGCCATTACCGTCGTCGCCCGTAAGCATCACGCCGGCGCCGCCGCGATTGCCGACGATGCGGTTGTCGTGAATCGAGTTGCCGCTTGCGCGGTGGATGAGCACGCCGATGCAGAAGTTGCGAATTTCCAGCCCGCTGATCTCGACCCCCTGGGTGTCGACCAAAGCAAGGCCGGGATAGCTGGTCGTGCGCACGTTGGCGCCGTATTGGCCGGCGACGGCGCCCGGGCAGGTTTGCGGGCCCTTGTCCTCGATGTAGCCGGAACCGTCGAGGACGACGAACTCGCCGCTGCGTTTCCACGGCGCACCCTCGATCGCCACCGGGCCTTTGATCGCCGGCAGCGCCGAAGCGAGCTTGATCACGTGCGGCGCCTGACCCGCCGGGTCGAGCTCGATGCGCAAGCGTCCGGGCGCCGCGTTGTGGCGCTCGATCGCCCAGCGCAGCGAACCTTCGCCGCCGTCATCGGCGGTGCGGGTGACGCGCAGCACCTCGGGCGCCGCCGGGCTTTGCGCGCCGGCGTGGTTCGGCAGCGCCCAAAGCGCGATGGCCGCGAGGTAACGAATGGGATGTGCTGACACATGCTCCTCCCAAAGCTCGTTGCGGCGGTCACGCCGCATTCGTCGGATGTCTGGTTTCCCGCGAGCGTGCACCTCTCGGGCCGCATCGGCAAGGCGGCAGGCCATATTGGCTTATGCCGGTCATATCACCACATGATGACTGCCCTGATTGTCGGAGACTCCCCCATGCCGCAAGCAAAGAAAGCGCGCGCCGTCGGTTTCAACCACGTCGCTCTCGAGGTCGGCGATATCGAGGAGGCGCTGGCGTTCTATGGCCGCCTGTTCGAGTTCAAACTGCGCGGCAAGAGCAAGACCTCGGCGTTCATCGATTTGGGCGATCAGTTCCTCGCGCTGCAGAAGGGCCGCACCCAGGCCGCCGACGACGGCCGTCATTTCGGACTCGTGGTCGACGACAAGGACGCGGTCCGCCGCGCGCTGGCGGCGGCGGGGATCAAGCCGCTGCCGGGCCCCTTCCTCGATTTCCGCGATCCCTGGGGCAACCGGATAGAGATCGTCGGCTACGACAACATTCAGTTCACCAAGGCGCCGAACGTGCTGCGCGGCATGGGGCTCGCCCATCTGGCGAAGAACAAGGACGCGATCAAGGAGCTCACCGACAAAGGCATGGCCCCGAGCTGACGGCAACCCGCCGGCCGCGCAGGTCGATTATGCCATCAGTTCGGCCGTCGCGGCGTCGAGCACGTCGAGGCCGCCGGCGGCGGCAACGCGCCCGCCCTCGAGCAGCACGACCGAGGTCGCGATGCGTTTGAGCTCTCCCGCGTGGTGGCTGACGTAGACCATAGGCACGTGCGCTTCGTCGCGCAGCTTCTGCAGATAGGGAAAAATCTCGCGCTTCCTCGCCGCATCGAGCGAGGCGAGGGGCTCGTCGAGGAGGAG
>JAFAHL010000556.1 GCA_019237215.1 Hyphomicrobiales bacterium
CGGGTCGATCACCATCAGCAGTTCGCCCTTGGCCACGAACTGATTGTCGACGACCGGCAGCTCGACAATGCGGCCGGCGACCTCCGGGGCCATCGTGACGGTATAGACGCGCACCGTGCCGTCGCGGGTCCAGGGCCTCTCCATATACGCGCTCCACATCGCCCAGCCAAACCCTACGGCAAGGGCGGTCGTGGCGAGCGTAATTAAAACCGGAATAATCCGGGTGCGCGCCTTGTGAATGGCGCGCACCGCCGGCTGCACGGAGCTGATGACGCGAAGATCAGCACCTTTGCCGCGCTCCGACTTGGTTTCAACCTCGGACATGGCAAATCTCAGCGGGCGATCACGAGCACCATCGACGATAGCACAATTATATAGACAGCGAACTCGAACCCTGGCACTACTTCGAAGCTTGCCCGCACCATCGGCAACAGCCTCGTTCACCCCATGACAGAGGCCAACCCTCCGGGGCGGCGTTCGCTCGCTGCATCGAGCGCGGTTTGGTTGGCGAATGCGGTAAGAGCGGTGGGTCCGCCGCTGCTCTTTGGCGTCCGCCTCTGGGGCGCGGTCTGCCTGGCGCTTTACGTCGCGTTTTGGCTCCAACTCGACAATCCGTTCTGGGCTGGAATAACCCCGGCTCTCGTTTCCCAGCCTCAGCTTGGCGCTTCATTACGCAGGGGCTGGTTCATGATGATCGGCACGATTGTCGGCAGTGTGGCGATCGTGGCGCTGACTGCGTGTTTTCCGCAGGACCGCGCGGGCTTCCTCGTGGGTCTCTCATCGTGGGGCGCAGCGTGTGCTCTCGCCACGACGGTTTTCCGCAACGCTTTGGGCTTTGGGGCCGCGCTTGCTGGGATCACCGCGGCGATCATAGCCGGCGACAACCTAGGGGCGACCGGGGGTCCTAATGACCAAGTCTTCATGCTGGCCGTGACCCGTTGCAGCGAGGTCTGCATCGGCATCGTCTCGGCTGGCGTCATACTCGCGGGAACTGATTTGGGTGGCGCCCAGCGCCGGCTCGCCACTGTGTTCGCAGTCCTTGCCGCCGAGATCACGAAGCGGTTTGCCGACACACTTGCACTGGCCGGACCTGATTTCCCGGACACTCAACCGGTTCGGGTCGAGCTCGTGCGGCGCGTCTTTGCGCTCGACCCGGTCCTCGACGAGACGTTCGGAGAATCGTCTCAGCTCCGCGCTCATAAGTCGGTGCTGCTGGCAAGCGTCGCCGGCTTGTTCGAAGCCGTCGCCGGTTGGCGTATAGTGGCGGTGTGCCTTGCCCAGTTCCCGGATGACCAGGGTCGCCAGGAAGCAGACGCCGTTCTGCAAACGTTGCCAGGGGAACTGCGTTCGGCTCCGGGGCAAGGCGGGCCGACAAATTGGATAAGCGATCCTGTCGGTTTGCGCCGAATTAGCGAGGAGGCGGTCCAGCGGCTGATCGCCTTGCCGGCGCAGACGCCATCGCTGCGGCTGCTTGCCGATCAGACATCCAAGGTTTTGGCTGGCATCATCCGTGCGCTCGACGGGCTGGCGCTGCTCGTTGACAACCCGAGCCGACCCGTTCCTCACGGCGGGGGAATTCGGCTGGGGGTGCCAGATTGGCTGCCGGCTCTTGTCGGCGCGGCGCGCGCGTTTGTCACCATTGGTGCCTTCGCTTTGTTTTGGATCATCACAGCATGGCCTGATGGTGCTTTTGCCATTCAATTTGCGGCAATCGGCGTCATCCTGTTTGCCCCCAGAGCCGATCAGGCCCATGCCGCCGCCATGAGCTTCGTGGTGGGCACCGCCCTCGCTGCCGCTATCGCAGCGATCATCAAACTCGCCGTGCTGCCGGGCCTAGAGACTTTTGTCGGCTTTGCATTCGTATCTGGTCTGGTTCTGGTACCTGCGGGGGCGCTGATGGCGCAGCCGTCGTACAGAGCGATGTTCACGGCCGTGGCAGCATACTTTTCCCTGTTTGTCGCTCCGACCAACCTGATGACCTATGACACTGTGCAATTCTATAATGGGACGTTGGCGAGGTTCGCAGGACTGGTCGGGGCTGCGCTGTCGTTTCTTTTGCTGCCACCGCTGGCGCCGGCGCTACGGACGCGCCGCCTGCTAGCGCTGACGTTGCGCGATCTGCGCCGTCTGGCCACCAGCGTTATCCGAAGGAGGCGGGATGATTGGGAAAGCCGCATCTACAGTCGGTTCTCGGCATTGCCGGACACAGTCGAGCCGTTGCAGCGCGCGCAGCTGTTGGCGGCGTTGTCGGTGGGCGGCGCGATCATCCAACTTTGCTCATTCGCTGACCGCTTGAACATCAGCACCGAGCTTGACGAGCCGCTGAGAGCCATCGCGGGCGGCAACGGCGCAGTGGCGATCGCCCGGCTTGGCGCTCTCGACGATGCTCTCGCCGCTCGTCCGGACAGCGTCGCTCTGGGTGCGCGCGCCTGTATCCTGGCAATTTCCCAGGTCCTCACCCTACACGCCGCTTACTTCGACGCAGGAGCCGAGTGAGGTCCGCGGAGATTACTGTTGGTTGCGTATCCGCCTCATGGGACCCTCAGACGCTCTCGCGTTAAGCTGATGGGCGATTCCCGCGTGCTGACCGGTCATGTCGAGAGTATTGCCTCGGGAGTCGATGACCAAAACCGGATCACGAGCACCGATCTGCTGGCCTTGGTCAATCCGACCTTCAGCTGGGTGCGCCTGGCGCAGCGCATTCCGGTTCGCGTCAAGCTCGACGACGCGCCCGCCGACCTTGCTCTCGTCTCCGGTCGAACGGCCACGGTCTCCATCGGCAAGATCGCTTGGTGGCAGAACGCTTGGTGGCAGAACGCTTGGTGGATTAAGTGGCCAGCGCAGGTCATCCGCTCTACCTTGGCTAGATGACACCAGAGGCTGTGCTTGCCGCATTCGACTTTTTGCCATAGGCCGGACCCATCGCGCGCGTCGGCAACATTGGGGCCGCGTGTGCAATGCGCTTAGCTACGGCTGCGACGGCTTTCGCGGGCGTGCATCGCTCGAACATCAGCGGTGCGAAGCTTTAGCCATCGTCAAGACGGGCGAGGTGGCGTCCCCGGCAGGATTCGAACCTGCGACCTGCGGATTAGAAATCCGCTGCTGCTATCCAACTGAGCTACGGGGACGCGGCTCGCAAGCTTTTACCCCAAGATCGCCTTCACCTGCCAGCGCCGCAACGGGCGGCGCCTACTGGATCGCCCGCAGGCCGGCGGCATGGGGCGCGTACCCGCGATGCTCGCACTTTTTTCCTTCCGCTCTTTCCGCTCGGTGCGAAACTGGCGTAATTTCGCATCGTCATGAGGGCAGACATCGACGCGACAAAGGCTAGCCCCGCGTCGTGTGACGCAACTCGCGTGCGCAGATGTCGCCGCTCGGGAGGGAAGCGATGATCGCGGTCCGCAGGCTCGGCCATGCCACGCTGACCACCCCCGATCTCGATCGGCAGGTTGCCTATTACACCGCCGTCGTCGGCCTGACCCTGGTCGAGCGCGACGCCAAGCGCGCCTTTCTTGCGAGCAAGCAAGGGCTGGAGGCGATCGCGCTCGAGGGCGGCCCGCCCAACGCGCTGTCGCGGCTCGCCTTCCAGGTTGCGCCGGGAAGCGATCTTGCCGAGGTCGCGCGCGAGCTGGCGAAGCACGGAATCAAGAGCGAGCGGCGGAGCTGCATTTCTCCGGGTGTCGCCGAGGCCGTCGTTTTCAAGGATCCGAAGGACACGTTGATCGAGATTTTCTCCGAATATGTCTTCGCCAAGGAGGACTTGAGCCAGCTCGGCATCATGCCGCTCAAGCTCGGCCACGTGGCCTACCGCGTCAGAGATGTGCAGCAGGTGGTGAAGTTCTACACCGACGTGCTCGGCTTTCGAGTGTCGGACTGGCGCGATGAGACCTTCGCGTTTTTGCGCTGCGGGCCCGATCACCACACCGTCAATTTCGTGGTCGACGAGATTCCGCAGCTCCATCACATCGCGTTCGAAGTGAAGGACTGGGCGGAGATCCAAAGAGCCTGCGAATGGCTCGCCAAGAACAACATTCATCTGGTCTGGGGGCCCGGCCGCCACATCATCGGCCACAACATCGCGATCTACCACCGCAACGCGGATAAGGTTCGCCTCGAGTTCTTCTGCGAGATGGACCTCATGAAGGACGAGGCGCTCGGCTATTTCGACCCGCGGCCCTGGCACCAGGATCGGCCGCAGCGGCCGAAGGTGTGGGGGCCGGATACGCTGCGCAACTACTGGGGGTTCGGCTCGGAACGGATCATCCGCGGCTACCAGACGGTGGAGTAGGACATGGCCGGGTGCGGGTGATGAAGATGATAAAGGTCAGGTGCTTAGGCACGTCGTGGGGGCTTTGCCTGCGCCCGCCGGTGCGGCGATGGGCGGCATTGCGTGGCCACGACCTCGACATGTTTTGGCGTTGATCTTGCCGCCCCCGTCCGGCTTCCCCACCCCGACGGGAATGGAGGTCCCCCCATGCGCGCGTTCGTTCGCGCTGCCTTTGCAGCTGCGCTCGTCCTGCTGTTGTCCGTCCCCGCCATCGCCGCCGACAAATCGTTCAAACGCGCCGATCTCGCCGACGCGGCGATCAAACTCGAAGCCCAGATCAAGGCCGAATCGGGGGACGTGACGAAACCGATTGCCGCGCTGCGGCGCGAGGTCGACGCCGCCTTCCAGCGCGGCGACGACCGCGGTGGCGTGCGCATCCTCGGGCAGATCGTCGCGGTCGCGCCCGACCGTAGCGTAACCTGGCTGCGGCTCGCCAGAAACTTGCGGCAGCTCCGCCCGAGCGATTACAGCGAGAAGACCCTGCTGCTCGAGCGCGCCGCCGCCGCCGCCTACATCGCCTATCAGCGCTCCGGCAACTCCACCGAAGAGGCCGAGAGCCTCACCGTGATCGCGCGCACCTATGCCGACCGCGAGCTATGGCGTCCGGCGCTCGATACGCTGCGCATTTCGCTCGAGACGCGCGAGGTCGCCGAGGTGCGTCAGGAATACGAGCGCATGCGTGAGTATCACGGCTTCCGGCTGCTCGACTACACGATCGATTCGGATGCCGCCTCGCCCCGCATCTGCTTTCAGTTCTCCGAGGACCTGCCGAGCAAGCGTGCCGACTTCTCGCCGTTCGTCACCGTCGCCGGCCAGGACAAGCCCGCACTGTCGGTGCAGGAGCGGCAGCTCTGCGTCGAGGGCCTCAAGCACGGGGAGCGTTACGCCATCACGCTGCGTGCCGGCATTCCCTCGCAGGTGAAGGAGACGCTGTCGCAATCCGCCGACTTCAACATCTATGTGCGCGATCGCAAGCCGCAGGCGCGCTTCGCCGGCAAGGCTTACGTGCTGCCGCGGACCGGGCAGCGCGGCATTCCGGTGGTGAGCGTCAATACCGCGGCGGTGGCGCTCGAAATCTACCGCATCGGCGACCGCAATCTGCTCGAGACGGTCGTGGGGCGCGATTTCCAGAGCAATCTCGACCGCTACGATCTCAACCGCCTCGCCGAAAACCGCGGCTCCCAGGTGTGGAAAGGCGAGATGGCGGTCGAGCAGGTGCTCAACGCCGATGTCACCACCGCCTTTCCCGTTGGAGACGCCATCGGCGCGTTGTCGCCTGGGGTCTACGTCATGGTGGCGCAGGTCGCCGGCGCGCCCCAGGATGACGTCGATTCCCTTGCGACCCAGTGGTTCATCGTCTCCGACCTCGGGCTGACCGCGTTTTCCGGCAACGACGGCATCCACGCCTTCGTGCATTCGCTCGATACCACGCAGCCCAAGGGCGCGACCGAGATGCGGCTGCTGTCGCGCAGCAATGAAGTCCTCGCGGACAAACGCACCGACGATAGCGGCCACGTGCAGTTCGAGGCCAATCTGGCGCGTGGCGAGGGCGCGCTCGCGCCCGCCATGCTGATCGCGAGCGACAGCGGGGACGATTACGCGTTCTTGAGCCTGAAGACGCCGGGCTTCGATCTGACCGACCGTGGCGTCTCCGGCCGCGTGGTGCCGGCCGGGCTCGACGCTTTCGTCTACACCGAGCGCGGAGTCTACCGCTCGGGAGAGACCGTGCAGGTGACCGCGCTCGTGCGCGACGGCCAGGGCATGGCCGCGCTCGATGTGCCGCTCACGCTCGTGGTCGAGCGGCCGGACGGCGTCGAATACCGCCGCGCCGTCGTGCCCGATGAAGGTCTGGGCGGGCGCGCGCTCTCGGTTGCGCTGGTGCCATCGGCGCCGAGCGGCACATGGCGCGTGCGCGCCTTTGCCGACCCCAAGCGCCCCCCGGTCGGCGAGGCGACCTTCCTGGTCGAGGACTACGTGCCCGATCGGATCGAATTCGA
>JAFAHL010000608.1 GCA_019237215.1 Hyphomicrobiales bacterium
TGGAGCCTGGCGCCGGGCGTGCCTATCCCGCCGTATGGCCAGCCGTCAAAATTCGAGCAGAAGGTGGTGCGCACGCTGAGCAATCCGAAGCTCGAGCCCCGCGGCAGCGCGGCGCGCACGCCACACCATCTCCTCAACGGCACGATCACGCCGAATGGCCTGCATTTCGTGATTGCCCGCGGCGGCGAAACCGAGATCGACCCCGACAAGCATCGCCTGGTGATCCACGGGCTGGTGAGGCAGCCGATGGTCTACACGCTCGATGCGCTGCATCGCTATCCGATGGTATCGCGTATCTCGTTCGTGGAATGCGGCGGTAACAGTGCGCCGCTCTACTCCAAGGAGCCTATTGCGGCCAATGTGCAGGCGCTGCACGGCCTGTGCTCCTGCGCCGAGTGGACCGGCGTGATGCTCACCACGCTGCTCGAGGAGGTCGGCGTCGATCCGAAGGCGAAGTGGTTCATCGCCGAAGGCGCGGACCTGCCGACGATGAACCGGAGCATTCCGCTCGCTAAGGCGACAGATGACGCGATGATCGCGCTCTACCAGAACGGCGAGCGCCTCAATCCGGCAAACGGCTATCCGATGCGCCTGCTGCTGCCGGGCTACGAGGGCAACATGAATGTGAAATGGCTGCGCCGGATCAAGCTCGTCGAATCACCGGTGATGGCCATCAACGAGACCAAGCAGTACACGATCCTGCGACCGGATGGAAAAGCCTGGCAGTTCTTTTTCCCGCAGGAGGTCAAATCCTTCATCACGCACCCATCGCCGGGGCTGAACATGCAGGGGGCGGGCTTCTACGAGATCTCCGGCATTTCCTTTTCCGGGAATGGCCGCATCAGCAAGGTCGAGGTCTCGGCCGACGGCGGCAAGAGCTGGGCGCAGGCGGCGTTGCAGGCGCCGGTTCTGAGCAAAGCGTTCACTCGCTTCCGTATTCCGTGGAACTGGGATGGTGGCACCGCGATCTTGCAAAGCCGTGCGACGGACGAGGCCGGCAACGTGCAGCCGACGCGAGATGCATTCATCGCCGAGCGCGGCCCGCCCCGGGGTACGCCGAACGTGGCGGCGTTCACGATGGAGCACTGCAACGCCATCACCAGCTGGGGGATCAATGACAAGGGCGAGGTGAGCCATGTCTATGCGTGAGATGCTTGCGTTAGCCACTGTACTTATGCTCGGCCTGAGCGTGGCCGATGCCGCCGACGCCCCGCGATTCGGACAACCAATCACACCGGCCGATCTCGCGCCCTGGGACATCAGCATCGCGCCGGACGGCGTCGGTCTGCCGCCCGGCAGCGGGACGTCCGCGCAGGGCGCCAAGGTCTACGCCGACCACGGGTGCGCCCTCTGCCATGGCGAGAAGGGCAGCGGAGGGCCGAGCGGCCCGCTGGTCGGCGGCGGCCCGCTCAACAGCACTGACCGCGAACCGGTAAAGCTGATCGGCAACTATTGGCCCTATGCCACGACCATCTTCGACTACACGCGCCGGGCGATGCCGTGGCAGCAGCCGAAGACGCTCACCGACGATGAAGTCTACGCATTGACTGCCTATATCCTCGCGCTCAACAAGATCATCGGCGAGAATGACGTGATCAACGCGGAGACGCTGCCCAAGGTGAAGATGCCCAACCGTGACGGGTTCATCAGCAAGTACCCGGACAAGCACTAACGGGCAGAGCGTCTGATAAAATCTCAACCTGAGAATTCGATGTCCGCTTTGCCCCCGAACGCGGACAAAGCGCGGACATGCTGGCATGTCCGCTTTGTGCCAGAAGCAACTCATGCACCGCAGCAAAAAGCGCTGCTATTATCCCGTATTTTCAGCCGCTGCGTTCGAGCCTTTGCTACGCCGATCGCGACTCTGAGGTCAGTATCCGCCCGGACCGAAACGGGCGTTGAGGCCTACCATGAAGACACTCACGTTCTGCCTCACGCTGAGCGGAAACGTCGTGGGAAGCAGTGTTCCCGGCGAAGCGAAGTTCACGCTCGGCGTCCCGAAATCCAGGTAGTCGTATTCGGCGAAAGCCGACCATGCATTCGCGAAGGCCCATTCGAACCCTCCG
>JAFAHL010000245.1 GCA_019237215.1 Hyphomicrobiales bacterium
CCGCGACGAGGAGGCCGACCTTCGGCGCGCGATCGTTGACCGCGCTCGATGCCAACAGCCGCGCATCGTCGGTGATGCGAGCGGTGCCGTTGATGCGCAGCGTTTCGTTCATGCCGGGGACCAAGTGGCAACGCATAATCTGCGCGAAATGATATCTGCAAAACGAGAGCGAATGATATGATTGCGTTTCGTCACCGGCCGACAGGAGGAGATCATGACACTGCATGCTACAGCGCAGGTGCTTGGTGCTTTGGGCGTTTGCGCCGCTGTCACCGTTTGCGCGCTGTACGTCACGAAGTCCACGGCACAGAACGCCAACGAGGGCCGGCCCGCTGCGAGTAATGCCTCCCCGATCTACGGCATCACAATTCCGGCCGGATACCGCGACTGGCGCTTGATCTCCGTCGCCCACTTGGCGGGAGGCAGCTTGAAACAGTTGCGCGCCCAATTGGGCAACGATATTGCGATCAAGGCCTTTCGGGAAGGCAAGCTCCCGTTCCCGGACGGCGCAATCATTGCCGCGCTGCATTGGGATGAAGCCGCGTCGGACGAAAACAACAAAGTCTTGGCCAGCGGCTTTCCCGGCGCCGGCCTCCAATCTTCCGTTGCCGCCGCCGCCGAGAATGTTCAGTTCATGGTCAAGGACTCGAAAAAGTACGCCGCGACCGACGGCTGGGGATTTGCCGACTTCAAGAACGGCAAACCTGGCGACGAGGCGCTGCACAAGACGTGCTACCCCTGCCACCAGCCTGCGAAAGATCGCGACTACGTCTTCGCCCGTTACGCGCCCACCCCCTGAACGCACGCGTCGATTCCTGGCGGAATCAATTTTTTGGACGCCGCATGATGCGCCGAGAGTTTTAGAGGCATGCCGTTCGCCACCACTGCAACGCTGAATATTGCTTTTGAAACTGGAGGCCCGGTCGACGGGGATCCAGTGCTGCTCTTGCATGGTTGGCCTGACGACGTCCGCACCTATGATCGCGTCGTGCCAGCTTTGCACGCGGCGGGATTTCGCACTGTCGTGCCGTATCTGCGCGGGTTCGGTGATACTTCATTTCTGTCGAAGGATACTCAGCGTTCCGGCGAGATGATCGCGATGGCACAGGACGCCATCGATCTTGCCGATGCACTCGATCTGGAAACATTCGCGGTTATCGGCCATGATTGGGGCGCGCGTATCGCCTACGTGCTGGCCATAGTTGTTCCGCACCGCGTGCGGCGGATGGTGACGATGTCGGTTGGGTGGGAGCCGGGTGATTTGCCAACGCCGAGCCTCAAACAGGCACAGGCATATTGGTATCAGTGGTTCATGGCGACTGAGCGCGGGCGGCAAATGGTGCGAAGGAACGGCAAAGCCTTCGCGCGCATTCAGTGGGACACTTGGAGTCCGCCCGGTTGGTTTGAGGATGCGGACTTCGAGCGGACGGCTAAATCATTTGAGAACCCGGACTGGCCGGAAATTACATGCCATTCCTACGGCGTACGTTGGGGCGAGGCGGACAAGGACCCACGTTATTTTGGCCTCGACCGTCGCGTGCATGAGGCGCAGTCAATCTCCATTCCGACCCTGATGATCCAAGGCGGATCTGACGCCGTGACCTTGCCGGATTCGACCGCAGGTAAGGACGGGTTCTTTAGCGGCGGTTATGCGCGACATGTCGTTCCGGGCGTGGGCCATTTTCCGACCCGCGAAGCCCCGGATGCTGTCAACAAGCTGGTGATCGACTTTCTGCGCCGGCGTAGCTTGGACGAGCCATAAGCTCTCTTTGCAGCTCCAGGAGAAACCTATGCCTGCAACGGATACCGCCGCCTTCCCTTATGCCGTGCATCTCGACATCAAATTCGACGCGCTCGATGTTATCGACGTTCCATCGCTCGTGGAGGCGTGCACCGACCACTGGTACAATCAGACGCTTTGCAAGGTAAACGATTCAGTCGTGCGTCTCGGCGTCATGCAGGGCGAGTATCATTGGCACAAGCACGACAATGATGACGAATTCTTTTTCGTGCTCAGCGGCACGTTCATCATCGATCTGGAGGGCCGCTCCGTCGCGCTTTCACCACGGCAAGGCTTCGTCGTCCCAAAAGGCGTGATCCACCGAACGCGCGCCCCAGAGAAGGCCGTCGTCCTCATGATCGAGACGGCGACGATCGTGCCGACGGGCGACGCCTGACAACCACACCATCAGCGCTCCGCGACCGATGGAGTAGTGACAGGCCGACCGTCGCGCGCGGCCGCGGTTTTAGAATCGCAGCGCCAGGCCGGCGCTCACGTCCTGGATCCACACACCGGTGCCGCCGGCATTGACGGTCGGGCCGAGCGGGCCGCCGAGCGGGCTCGCGAAGCCGGACGCGCGCGAGGCCGCGGCCAGCGCCGTGGCGGTCGTGTTGATCGCCGGGCTCATCGCATCGCCCGGGCGGATGATCGAGCCGACGTAGAGCGCGTTGTAGGCGATGTAGGGAGTGAGCGCCTCCGTCACGCGGTAGCCGGTCCGCACGCCCAGCTCCGCCACGCCGGCAAGCTGGTGGGATCCGTAAGTGCCGATATTGCTCGGCTGGGCAAAGATGCCGCCGCCCAGGATGGTGCCGGCACCGCCCGACACCGGAAAGAAGAGCGTGCCGGCGGTGGTGATGCTGGAGCCGTCGACCGACAGGCTGCGATACATGTCGCCGAGCGCGCCCTTGAGGCTCGCCCGCAGCACGAAGCCCGCATACTGCGCCTCGGCGCGCATCCCGAGCTGCGCGCCGTTGAAGCTGTCGCGGGCATGAAAGCCATCATGAGAGCTGAACATCTGCCCGGCGTTGGCCGAGCCGGTAACGCCCGCCGTCTGGACGTCGAAGTCGAGCCCCTCGTTCAGTTGCAGCCAGCGATAGCCGGCCAGCGCCTCCACCGTCAGGAGACGGTCCTCGTGCAGCCGATAGACACCCACGAGCTCCGCGCCCACCATCTGCGCGGACATCGTGCGCTGCATCGTGCCGGTGAAGCCCGGCCCGTTCGGGAACGGCCCGGGCAGGACATAGATCGACTGCCCCGGCGCGCCGCCGCTGGTGAAGCCGCTGAGGTCGAACAGCGGCACCGCATAGGTGGCCGACCCCGGCATGCCGTTGGTCGACACCGACTGGCGCGTCGTGCCCGGCGAGAGCACGAAGGCCCCGAGCTCGATCCCGAGCGCGGCGGCGCGATCGATCCAGGTCCCCAGCGCGAGGCGGCCGCCAAGCTCCATCGGCAGCGACACCGACGTGCCGCCGATCTGCACGCTGGTGCCGGGCTGGCCCAGCGCGCCCGGCAGTGGTGCCGCGAGCGAGCCGGCCGTCACCAACGCCGTCGGCTGCGGCGCGTCGCCGATCTTCCACTTGAGCGCCGCGGCATCGACCCAGTAGCGGTCCCGGCCCGTGGCCTCCTCGGCGCCGGCCGGATCCGCCAGGATGAAAGCCGCCAGCACGGTGCAGGCGAGCCATCTCTGCATGCGGCGCCGCTCCCCTCTCGTCGCATCGCCGCCGCAGCCTTAGCAGAAAAGCCCACGATCTGGCAGCGCGTGGAGGACACAGTGCGCCACCGTCGAGCGCGCTCACGACCCCCGCGATCGCGCCGATCTACTTGCGATAACGTGCTAAAATGACTTTGTTTGGAGGGTTTTATCCATGAAATTCGAAGGCGGGTGCTATTGCGGTAAAATTCGCTACCTGGCGGAAGGCGAACCTCGACTCAAGGCACAATGCCATTGCCGCGAATGCCAGTACATCACCGGTGGCGCGCCGAACATGTTCATGCTGATCGCGCCGCAAGGCTTTCGTTACACCAGCGGCGAACCGCGCAAGTTCTCGCGTTCCGATCTCGAAAGCCCGGTGACGCGTGAGTTTTGTGGCGAATGCGGGACCCATCTGACGACGCGACGCCCCGGTCTGCCGCTGGTCATCCTCAAGGTCGGCACGCTTGATGATCCGAGTCTATTCGGCACACCGCAAATGGCGATCTATACCGTCGACAAACAGCCCTTCCATGTCATTCCAGATGGCTTGCAGACGTTTGAGCGTTTGCCTCCGCGCTAGCCACGCTGGCCCAAAGCACCGATCGTTTGATCAAGCGCAGCAAGGCGGCCGCCATGCGCAATCGTACATTCATTGCACCCGGCAAGCGTCGCCTGGATCTCGCGAAGCGACATCCGGGTCGCGCGAAGACGGGCGTAAACGCCCTTCATGCCCGCGAAGACGGGCGTAAACGCCCTTTTGCCTTGATCGGTGCCCGCCAGCCGTTCGTTAGTAACGTGCGCCGTAGTAGCCGAAGTAGTTCCGGTCGCCGTAGCCGTAGTACGGCGGATAGCTATAGTACGCCGGACCATACCCGTAGTACGCCGGCGCACCGTAGGCGTAATAGGGACCATACCCGTACGGATACGCATAATAGGGCCGTGCGAATGCGCTGCCGATGAGCGCGCCTGCGGCAAAGCCGCCGAGCGCTGGGCCCCACCAGCCTCGCCAGCGCGCGTCCGCCGTGGTGGGCGCGGCAACTGCCGCGACCGTGATAGTCGCCGCCGCGAGAACGGTAAGAAGTTTCCTCATGGGGTTCACCTCGATCTCAGGGACCATGGAAGTAAACGCGAGAGTCTCTGGAAACGTTCCACAAGGCTTTACCATCTCGCAGGCTCAGGAGAGGCAAGCCGAGGAGAGGCACGCGCGGGATTGACCCAACTCGGACATGCGCGGCCGCGCCTTGGAGCGATGCATCCCCGCAAGGTCCATCGCCCGATGTCGGCAACGTCAACGAAGTGGAGAGCGGCGATGCCGCGCCCCAACGGCACCCGCGCGTCGGGCGCGCTTCTCCGCCGGCGGCGGGCAGCACGAAGCTGTGAGCTAGGGCGCGCTCAGCCCGTTGCGTCCTTGATCGCGGTTTCGAAGCTCTTTGGGTCGAAGGCCGGCATAGTTTGGATCCGCCCCAAATG
>JAFAHL010000735.1 GCA_019237215.1 Hyphomicrobiales bacterium
TCGTTGGCGAAATGACCGTTCGGCCCGAGTTCTGTACCCGCCCGGCGGTTCTCCATGGCGGCGCCATCATGGCCTTTGCCGATACGCTCGGTGCGCTCGCGACCCTCGCGAATTTGAAGGATGGGGCGAGCACGACCACGATCGAAAGCAAAACCAACTTCATCCGCGCGGCAACGGTCGGCAGCCGCGTTGTCGGCGAGACAACGCCGGTCCACCGCGGAGCACGCACGATGGTGTGGCAAACGCGCGTTATGACAACCGAGGGGAAGCTCGTTGCGATCGTGATGCAAACGCAGCTTCTGCTATGAGGCCGCCGCTGGAGTTGGCAAGCGGCCCCCTCCTGCGCCGGCGGGATCACCCGAGCGGCGCCTTGGGTCGGCAATTGCGGTATGGCGCCGCTCCCGGCGTCATCGTCTCACTGGGACATCTCCCTCTCGCCATGCGCTTCCAGCAACGCGAGCAGGCGCTTGCGCATGATGAGTCCCGGCCGATCCGAGGGCATGTGCATCTCGATCTTGCGGGTGACGTCGACGATGGCATCGGGGTCGGTGGACTCCAATATCTCGCGATCCTCCTCGATGACCGCCGCGTCCCAGTCGATCAGTTCCCGCGTGGAACAGTCCTCTTCTCGATCGTTGCGGAACAGGATTTGCACCAACTGGATGCTGCCGTCGTCGATCGGGGTTGCCGAATTGAAAATGATATGCCGCAGTCCGGAAGGGTATTCGATATCGAGCGTTCGGCAGAACGGCATGAACCAGGCGTTACGCATGTGACGCTTGGTGACGGGCTCGCTGGTGCCGGTCACGCGGAAGGCGGCCGGGGGATTGTTGATGGGAACGATCGTCTCGGCTTGGAAGCCGTAATCGGTCTCCACGAGCTCGTATTTTTCCGGCTTGGGCTGATCGAGCTGCCCGAAGGTCGATTTGTGAACGAAGGAGAAGTGCGAGTTGTCGAATGAATTCTCCATCATTCGCAGCGCTGCGGTGTTCCAGCGATCGTAGAACTGATGGATTCGCCGGTAGGATGGATCGCGGTCCTGCGGAAGGTCGGGGATCGGCAGCAAGGGGTCCTCGAGCGCAACCCACACGTATCCATAGCGCGTGTCGCAGTGGAAAGCCTTGACGCGCGCGTCGGGTAGCGGCTGATCGGGGGAAAACTGCGGAATGCGCACGAGCTTGCCGGTGCGGTCGTAGGTCCAGCCGTGGTAGCCGCAGGTGATGTGGCCCTTGTTGCTCCAGCCTTTCGACAGCCTGGCGGTGCGATGGCAGCAGCGGTCGGCAAGCGCCGCCGGTTTTCCCTCGGCATCGAGGAACATGACGATTTTCTCGCCGAGCAGGATAAACGGCTTCGGCCCATCCGCGAGCATGTCGATCGGCACGGTCGCATACCAGAAGCGGCGGAGGACCTTTTGTTTGGTGCAGAGCATGGATGCTTCCTCCCGTGAGCTCACGATGCCAGACGCGTCACGACGCGCGCGGCGTCATGGCGAAGCTGCGCAAGGTCAATTCCAGGAATTGTACCATCGCTTACGACGATGCGGCCGCCGACGATCAGATGCCGCAGCTGCGCGTCGCCCGCGCAAGCGACCGGTCCAATGAGCGGATCGTGCAGGCCGAAATAGCGCGGATGCGACAGATCGAAGATCGCAAGGTCGGCGAGCTTGCCGGGAGCGATCACGCCAGCATCCTCGAAGCCGAGCACGCGGGCACCGTGGGCGCTCGCCCAGCGCACCACGTCCTCGACCGCGACCGCGCCGGCGCCCTTGACCGCCCGGTGCGTGTGCCAAGCGCTGTGCATTTCACTGATCATGTCGGCGGACTCGTTCGAGGCCGCGCCGTCGACCGCGAGCGAGACCGCGCCTCCCAGCGCCGCGAGCCGTTCCGCCGGCGCAATTCCCGAGCCGAGCCGGCAATTCGATTGCGGACAGTGCGCCATCCCGGTGCCGGTTTCGGCGAGAATGCGGATCTCCTCCTCGTCCAAGTGAACGAGGTGCGCCAGCCAGACGTCGCCGCCGAGATAATCGTGATCCGCCATCCACTGCACCGGCCGCTTGCCGAAGTTGGCGAGACAGAACTCCACGTCGGCCGAAGTCTCGGACAGATGACCATGGATGCGCAGGCCCATGCGACGCGCGGCGGATGCGACGACCTTGAGCTCCTCCGCCTCGAGCGACCAGGGCGGCGTCGTCGGAGCGAATGCGACGCGGCGCATGCCGTCCGTCGTGATAGCGCTGCGCGCACGTTTCGACCGATTTGATCATGCGGTCGAGCGGCTCGGCCGGCGTCGGGATGAGATCAGGCGTGTCGAACTTGCGCGCCTTGGTCGCGCCGCCGCGACAGAGGACGAGACGTATTCCGAGCTCTTGCGCCACCTCGAAAATCACATGCGACGGGTCGAAACGATAGCTTTCGGCATAAAGATAATGGTGATCGGCGGCCGTTGTGGTCCCCGAGAGCAGCAGCTCGACGAGTCCGATCCGCGCGGCCGTGCGCAGCGCCTCCTCGTCGATCTTGTGCCAGTAGGAATAGGGCACCGCGCGCAGCCAAGCGAGCAACGGCACGTCGATGCCGGCACGCACGCCTTTAAGGACGCACTGGAAGAGATGATGATGCGTCGAGACGAGGCCGGGATAGATCACGCAGCCGCTGGCGTCGATGAGGCGCTCGCCCGGCGCCGGTTCGAGCGCGCCGACCGCCGAGATGCGTCCATCGCGGATGCGAATCGCACCGCTCGCGCGCATCGCCTCGCCGGGCAATCCGGTGAAGATTCCTTGCGCGCCCTGGATGAGCATGGAGGTCATGCGTCGGTTCCCACCTCGCTTTCGTGCCAGGCGCCGAGCGCCAGCTTGGACAGCCCCACCATGATGGTGAACAGGCCCACGCCGGCCAGGGTGATGAGAAAGAGCGCGGCGAACATACGCGGGATATCGAGCGCAAAGCCCGATTGCAAGATTTCATAAGCCAGGCCGGCGCTGCGTCCTCCGGTCCCGGCGACGAATTCGGCGACCACCGCGCCGATCAGCGCGAGGCCGCTGGAAATCCGCAATCCGCCGAAGAAATAAGGCAGCGCGCTCGGGATGCGCAGTCGCCACAGCGTCTGCATGCGTCCCGCGCGGCTCATGCGGAAGAGGTTCACCAGGCCCGGATCGACGCTGCGCAATCCGAGCGTGGTGTTGGATATGATCGGAAACAACGCCACCACGGTCGCGCATACGGTCAACGCGACCTGCGTGTTCTTGACCAAAATGATGATCAACGGCGCGATCGCCACGATGGGCGTCACCTGCAGCAGAACCGCGTAGGGAAAGAAGCTCATCTCGATGGCGCGGCTCTGCACGAACAGGAACGCGATCAGCGTGCCGATCACGATCGCTGCGAAGAACGCCTGCAGGGCAATGCGCAGCGTCATGCCGAGCGCCGCCAGGAGCGTGGGCCAGTCGCTGGCGAGCTTGGCGGCGATATCGCTCGGTTTCGGGAAGAGAAAGATCGGCACGTTGAAACTGCGGCAGGCGATCTCCCACATCGCGACCGCGAGCACGCCGACCGCCAAGGGCGCGGCGACGGTCATGAAGGCTTCGGACTGGGCCAGCGGGCGCACCGCGCGTTCCCTGCTATGAGCGCATCTGTTCCACGGAGACTTCGGTGAGCAGCGCCGACAACGCCCGGCAGTGCTCGGCAAAACGCGCAGAGTTGCGAAAACTTTCATCGCGCGGATGCGGCTCGTCGATCGCCATGACCTTGCAAATGCGGCCGGGTTGCGCGCCCATGATGATCACGCGCGTCGACAGAAACACCGCTTCATAGATCGAGTGGGTGACGAATACGGTCGTGAGCTTGCGTTCCCACCACAGGCGAACAAGGTCGGCGTCGAGCCGATTGCGAGTGAATTCGTCGAGCGCGCCGAACGGCTCGTCCATAAGGAGGAGGTCGGGTTCGACGACCAGGCTGCGCGCGATCGACACCCGCATTTTCATCCCGCCGGACAACTGCCGCGGGTAATGGCGGGCAAATCCTTCGAGTCCCACGCGGGAGAGCGCGTCGGCCACGCGCCGGCGCGATTGGACGGCCGGCATGCGGGCGAGATCGAGCGGCAGACGCACGTTCGCCTCCACGCGCGCCCAGGGCATGAGCGTCGGATCCTGGAAGACGAAGGCGATCGATCGTCCGCGGGTGCCGAGCTTGTCGAAGGCGCCCGACCACCACAAAATGCGGCCTTCGGTCGGCTCGAGCAGATTGGCGATGAGCTTGAGCAGCGTGCTTTTGCCGCAGCCCGAGGGACCGATCAGGGTGAGGAATTCGCCGCTCGCGACCGTCAGATCGATCGCGGCGAGCGCGCGCGTGCCATCGGGAAAGACCTTGTCCGCGGACAAGATCTCGACCACCGGCGCCCCCGCGCCTGCGCGTTCATCCGCTTTCGCCGACAGCGCGGTGTTGGGCGCCAACACGATCGCTTACATCGAGAGCTTGAGGGTTTTGACGAAGCGGTCGGTAAAGCCTTGCTCCCAGTCGACCTCGGGCTTGAGCAGTCCGGCGGATACCATGAAGTCGTAGGTCGCGTTCCAACGGGCTTGCGTGATGATTCCGATCCCCATCGTCTGGGCGTCGCCGCCGTCCAGCACCTTGAGCGCCTTCAACTGCTCGACGCCGAAGGCTAACTGCTCGTCGCTCATCTTCGGATTGTCGGCCTTGATGAGGGCGTTCGCCGGCGCGGGATTGCTGAGGTAACTCTTCCACCCTTCGAGCGATGCCTTCACGAAGCGCGCGGTGACGTCCGGTTTTGTGTCGGCGAAGCGGCGCGTCGTGACCATGGTCGTGCCGTAGGGCGGATAGCCGTCGCGCGCGAACAGGAAGAACTTGACCGGCACGCCCTGCTGCTTGGCCTGGAACGGCTCCGATGACGGGTAGGACTGCTGGACCACGTTCTTGTCCGCGAAGAAGGGCTGCAGATTGAACGTATAAGGCTTGGTCTGCTCGTCGGTGTAGTTGAATTTTGCCTTGAGCCACGGCCACCACGTGGTGCGGCCGGGGGTCGCCACCAGGATCGTCTTGTCCTTGAGGTCGCCAAGGCCCGCCACGTGGTCGTGGGCCATGATTCCTTGCAGATCGAACTGAAACGACGTCGCGACGGTGATGACCGGGAGGCCTTGCTCCAGCATCTTGAGGACCTGGAGATCGTAGCCCATCATGAAGTCGGTCTCGCCGGCCAGCAGGAGTTGCATGCCGTTGACCTGCGGGCCGCCCATCTTGAGCGTGACATCGAGCCCAGCCTGCTCGTAAAGCCCGGTCGCCTTGGCTTGATAAAAGCCGCCGTGCTCGGCCTGTGCGAACCAGCTCGTGAGAAACGTCACCTTGTCGGCCGCGGACGCCGCGGTCGACCCCACGATGACGACGGCCATCGCCGCCGCCAACGAGCGCAGGGGCCCAAAGCTCAAAATATTCGCAGACATCGTGAGCCTCTTGCTGATCGAGTTCGGGTGATTCAGTGCAAGCTGGGTGCCAGACCGGGGCGCGGGATTGCTTGGGCGGCAATGGGCCGGCGGACCGAACCACGGTGCAAAAGCCTGAGCAATCTCAGCAAATTCCATCGAGCGGCAGGCGTTGACAGCGAGAAACCCAAGCAATGGCGCCGACGCTCGCCTCGCCAGGGGTTCGGGGGATGAATTGCTCAGTTCTTCGGCAGATGCCGGTTTTCCATGCACGAGCGTGTGCCGTTGCTTGCAGGCGTGGACTTGGATGGTGTCAAAACTATACCGGCAAAACTCGCGTCAGGCTGGCTCTGCTATGTTTTCGAGCGCGCGTCGATCGGAAATGATGATCGAACCTCCTGAAATGCGAACGACTCCGGTACGCTGCCAATTGCGAAGGCACTTATTGACGCTCTCGCGGGAGCCGCCCAGCATGTTCGCCAGTTCCCGTTGACTGAACCGAATTTTTGCCGGTTCCGCAGCCGCAGAATCGACCTCCCAATTCAAGACCCGCAGCATCGCCTTCGCCAATCGCACGGGAAGCTCGAGCAATGCAACTTCGGCGAACACTTGATTGGTATGCCGCAAGCGCTGACACAAGACTTTGACGAGGCTGGGCCAGGCGGATGGGTTTCGTTCGAAGAACGAGAGAATCTCACGCCGGTCCAGAACCGCCACAGTGCATGCAGTCTCCGCGACAGCGTCTGCGGATCGCTCTTTGCCGTCTAAAACCGCAAGCTCGCCGAATACCTCGCCGGGCTGAATCACTGCCAGCAGCAACTCTTTGCCTCCTGAGGACGGCACGCTGATGCGGATGGTTCCGCTGAGCAGCGCCATCATCTGATCGCCGGGAGAGCCGATGGCGAAGATGGTTTCGCCCGCGTCAAACGTGCGCACGCGCGCAAGAGCAACGACCTCGGCCCGCTCGTCGGGACGCAAGCCGCCAAACAGACTGCAATTCAGGAGAAGGTAACAGGCTTCCTTGCGCGTCCTTTTGTCCGGACCCACGGCGTCGTCTCTCCGCGCGGTGTGAGCGAACTCGTCGATGCTCGACTGAGTCTCGATCATCATGTGCTCGCACCGACGACGCAGTCAATCAGAAACGATCGCGCCCTCGTCCAAATCGCTCGCAGTCGTGTGACACTCTTATAGTATTTATCTATCCATAGTATTTACCTATCGCGCTTCGGCATCATTGCCGCCGCTTTCGGCAAGGCGGCTAGAAAATCCGCAGCTTGCGCGCGCCAAATTTCCCGAGCGAAAAAAAATTTCAAGGTGTGAAGTAGCTCACACGTATCGTTGCCACCCCCGGTTCATCTTGCGCCCGGTGAAGATGCCGATTCGCCGGAGATCGCCAGGGCAATGACGGCTTATTTTCCATTGCCGGCGTCACGACAAGCGGCAACTGGTCGAGGAAGGAGATTGGCAATGCGCAAAATGACTCTTGTCGCCGCGATCTGCGTCGTGGCTGGAACGACGACGATCATCGCCGGCTGGAACTTCGGTGCGCCCGAACCGAAAGCGGCGATTGCGACCGCCGAGGCGGCAGTGGCGCCGACACTGATCTCGCCGTTCGAGCTCATGGTAAGGCACGGCAAAAGCCTTCCCGCGGAAACATGGGATGCGTTTTGAATTCGACGGATTGCGGGAGAAGTGCGATGGCTAGGTTGATTCGCTCCGTCAGACGGTTTTTTCCTCGCGACATGACGCGCTGTTCCGGAATCGAATTCTGCGCCTTCGGACTCTGAGCCCGAGGAGCTTCGAACCGCAGGCGCGTGAGCGGCGGCTCACGCGCCGCGGGATTTGCTTTCAATGGCCCACCAGGCGGAGCGGGCAGTCATGGGAAAAGGCGGCATACCTTCTTACTATAGGGGGCTGTCCCAGGAGGACCGGCGCACATTCGATCGATGGCTCAAAGCAAATGCCATCGTGGGGGCGATCTTCGCGGCCGGACTTATCGTAATGGCATTGACGGGCTCGAGGTCCGGGGGGCCACGTGATGCGCAGGTCGCGAGCAGGACGAAAGCCTCGGACGTTACGGTATCGGAACAGCGCTGGAGGCAACCCGGCATAGCGACCACCCAGGACCCCAAGGTCCGGCAGAAGCTGTTCTGATCAATTTCAACCGGCACCAGGCTCTCGCACCAGGCTCTCGCACCAGGCTCTCCTGGCCCCATCCTCTTTTCCCCAGGGGCTTGGCGATCGCTGGCGCATGTCCGCCTGGCTCCCAAAGCAGACGATCGGAGCACGCTTTCCCAGTCGTGGCGTCAGCCAGCGTTGCGCGGCGCCTCAACTTCACATGTCGCGGCTCGTGCGCTACGGCTTCATCAACGGCTTGCCAGGGTTCGTCACCGTCGAGCAGGACGATACGCTGCAAACCACCGCGCTGCAGGTCGAGAACGACAAGATCGTTGCAATCTACGTGACCCGCAATCCGGACAGGTTGCGTCATATTGCGGATCATCACCTCCATTGAGCGGTCGGATCCCTTGCGAACTCTGCGCCGTGGCAAAACAGACGGTCATCCGATAAGGTGGTCGGCCCGCAGAAGAGAAGAAAGGATCAGGGGCCTGAGCGGACTTGAGGCGCCCGAGATACCCCCTGATGCCTGAGGCGTATCGCCGGCTTGGGCATCCGCAGTTTGCTCGGCGGCGCCGGGGTCTCCACGGAGACGCGCATGCATGGCCTGCTCGCATCCGCTTTCTTCTCCGTCACGTTGCTTGTCGCCACGCTCATGCCGGCGCTGCCGAGCCAACGCGTCGGGCAGGCGAGCGCAGGCGAAGGCAATCAAGTTCCTCCGGTTGAAGGAACCCCATCTCCCGCCGCGACCCCATCAAACGGTGCGGCCTCGGTCACAACCATCTGTGATGCGCTCGCGGCGGCAGCGGGAGAAAATGACCTGCCGGTCGATTTCTTCGCCCGGTTGATCTGGCAGGAGAGCCGCTTCGACCCGACGGCAGTGAGCCGCGCAGGCGCGCAAGGCGTGGCGCAGTTCATGCCGGCGACCGCGAGCGCGCGCGGGCTTGCCGACCCCTTTGATCCAATCGAAGCAATCGCCCACTCCGCAAAGCTCTTGCGCGACCTGCGGCGCGAATTCGGAAACCTCGGGCTC
>JAFAHL010000740.1 GCA_019237215.1 Hyphomicrobiales bacterium
GTCTGTAGATGCTATGGGGCGAGCGGCGAGGGCATGGCACCTTCGGCGCTGGACATCAACCGATGGAGCGCCCCATGTCACAAGCATTTGACGCGAGCCGATCCCTCACCGCCCTCGAGCAAGATAACACGTTGATCGCCGTGATCGAGATGGCTCACTCGAAGTGGCTGGTGGCAGCGCTCGTGCCAGGGATCGCCCGGCAGCCGCTCAAGAAGCTGGAGCCCGACGCGGAGGTGTTGCTGAAGCTTCTACGTCGATGGCGGAACGAAGCCAATCGGGTTGGGCGCGCGATCAATCGCATCGCCGTCGCCTATGAGGCCGGTCGCGACGGCTTTTGGCTGGCGCGGTGGCTGCGGGCGCGCGAGGTCGAAGCCTATGTCATCCATCCCTCGAGCGTCGCGGTGTCGCGTGAGCACCGGCGTGCCAAGACTGATCGCCTTGACACGGAGCTGCTGATGCGCGCCTTTCTCGGGTGGCTGAGGGGGGAGAAGCGCCATTGCAGCATGGCGGCTATCCCCACGGTTGCCGAGGAGGACGTGCGACGACCGAGCCGCGAGCGAGAGACGCTGGTCGGCGAGCGGACGCGGCTCGTCAACCGCGTGAAGGCGATCCTCGCCCGCTTCGGCATTCGCGCCTTCAAGCCGAACCTGCGCAAGGCCGCGAACAAGCTCGAGGGCATCCGCACGGCCGAGGGAATGCCTTTGCCTGAGAACACGCGCGCGGAGCTGCGCCGCTATCTCGAGCGGTTGCACCTGGTGCGCGAGCAGATCCACGTCATCGAGCAGGAACGCCTGCGCCGGCTCGCGACGGCTCCAGCTGCCGAGGAAGACTCGCACGCGAGGGTGCGCCTCCTCGCCCAGGTCGTCGGCATCGGCATCGAGACGGCGGATTTGCTCGTGCACGAGGTCTTATCCCGCAAGCTGCGGGATCGGCGGGCCGTGGCGCGATATGCCGGACTCACCGGGGCGCCGAATGAGAGCGGCCAACGCCGGCGCGAGAAGGGTCTTGCGCGCGCCGGGAATGCCCGCGTTAGGCGCGGCATGATCCAATTGGCCTGGCGCTTTCTGCTGTTTCAAAAGGACAGCGCCCTCGCTCGATGGTTCCGTGAACGCACGACCGATGGTCGCGGCGCAACGCGCAAGACAATGATCGTGGCGCTGGCACGCAAGCTGCTCATCGCGCTTTGGCGTTTCCTCACCATGGGCGAACTGCCGGAAGGTGTCGTCTTGCGTACAGCTTCCTAAGCCTAAGCGGTAAAGAACGGGGAGAATAGGACATCAGCTCGGCAGCCCATCTCGTGTGCTGCCGTTAACGATCCGAGGTGGCGGTGACCCGCAATGGCACATGGTTGACCCGCCGTTCTGTAGAATGGGCCCGCCGCCCCGGAGCTTCGCCGCCGATGCGCATGACTGCATCATGGTTCCGATCCACAGCGATCGACCGAATACAAGTTTGTGGCGCGAGCCTCGCGCCTGAAGGCGAACTCCCCTCGGATTTGTCGTCCTGCACTGCTGAAAAGCTCGCCTGATCATCGAGCGTGCCGCTGCGCTCGCGACGGTCAAGCGCAAAGTCGCTTCGCGATGGCCTGCGGCCACCCTTGACCGTCGCTGCGCGCAGCGGCCAATCAAAGGCAGATCGGGACGAGGAGATAGTCGCGAGAGGATCGAACAAGGAGATGGATGGGAAATACCAACTTGACTCCTATCGCCCCATACAAGTGCCTTAGGCTCGCGCTATTCCCGCCCATCCACGGCAAGATCGAACGTGGAGACCCCCTCCTGATTGCTGGGCCGCTGGAGCGCCTCGGGATGGCGCAACGTGCGCACCGCATCGTGATAGCCGGCGCGCCAATGCTCCTCCATGGACATCCGGGAAAACTCATGATCCTTGGAGTGGCCCTCATAATGCTTCGAGCGGTAGATCAGATGGACGAGGCTGTAGACCTTTTCGTCGGCGATCGAGCTCAGCATCCTCGCTTCCTCGCTGGCGAGGAGATCGGGAGGTAGTTTCGAGAGAAGACTCGCGAGGGTTTTTCGGGCGCGCTGGTACTGCTTGAACTGATGGGTGTTGGCGCGCGTGCGACTCGAATATTGTATTTCCTTCTGGCGCATCACGACGTCCGCCAAATTGCCAGGAAGCTCGCCGTGCGCGCTCCAGAGATCCACCTGAAAGGCCAGCGTGTCTTGGCGGGGGCCTTGCTCGACCACCCACTGCAGCGGAGTGTTCGAGATGAGGCCTCCATCCCAGTAGAATTCGCCCTCGATCTCGACCGCCGGAAAGCCGGGCGGAATTGATCCACTTGCCATCACGTGCTCGGGTCGGATCGTATGCGTTTCGTTGTCGAAATAGACGAAATTGCCGGTGCGCACGTTCACTGCACCGATACTCAACCGCATCGGTCGAAATCGACCAGCCGCTCGAGCGTGCTCTTCAGCAGTTTGGTTTCGTAAAAGCTCGTGGCCTCCGGGGCGCCGTTCGGGTGCAGCCAGGGAGCAGGCTGCCGAAGCGTGAAAAAGCCCGCGGCACCCGCTGTGATCGTGCAGCTTGCGCTAAGCTGGTTGAAGAGCGCGCGCGGGAGGTTGCCTTTCGTAGCGAAGGTATGGGCGGCAGCAGCCCAGTCGAGCAAGGGATTGGTGGTGATCTCCTGCCAAAAGGTACGCAGCTTCGCGACCCGCTCGCTCGTTTCGTTTCCCGCGATGATGGCTGAGTTGATGGCGCCAATGGAGACGCCGGCGACCCAGTCGGGGTTGATGTTGGCCTCGGCAAGGGCCTCATAGACGCCGGCCTGGTAGGCCCCGAGCGCACCTCCACCTTGCAAGACCAGGGCGACACAATCGAACGGCAGACGCCGTTCCACTGTTCTCAAATTCGGCTGGAATTGAACATTCATGGTGCGACCTCATATTATTCCCAGCGCGTTTCGCAGTGGTGCGCTGGATATCATCATCAGTCCGGTGAATGGTTGGCTCAGTTCCATGATCAGAAAAATTGCAGACGCCGCCGACAAGGCAAACAGGAAAAGGCAGGTGAAGACGGTCCCGTTCGGAGGTGAGAACAGGCTGAAGCTTGCGAATATGATCATGAGCCAAAATGCCAGGACTGCTAGAAATGGCTTCGCGATCAGATTTTCGGATTCGACAAACAGCAAGAAGCGCACTTGCGCGAGATCGTTGCTGATCTGCACTGCGCGCATTTTGAGCGAACGCTAGAGATCGTCATGCGGTGACAGCTTGTGAATTTCCAAATAGACCCGCTCCGCTGCGGCGTTC
>JAFAHL010000101.1 GCA_019237215.1 Hyphomicrobiales bacterium
CGGCGCCCCGTCGCGATCCTGGATGTCGGCGGTGTGCACCTGGGCGCCGACCAGATGCCCACTGCTGTCAGTGATGATATGGCGCTTGCGGCCCTTCACCCTTTTGCCCGCGTCCCCCGGGTCGCGGCTTTGCCGCGCCCGAGGACATGTGTGGATGGCCCCCGGCTCGCAAGGAAAATTTCGCGTACTGGAATCAAAGGTCGCTTGCGGTCATGTGTCCGGCCTGTCATCGCGGCACCCGGCCGCAGGCCTCGATGGGTTCCGTGGATCGAGGCCTGATCAGGCTCGCGGGGTCGCGCTGCCCCATGTCCTCGGACAGGTATCCCTCGATCCGTCGGTCGACCGACGATGCCATCACGCGTCTTCACCCTCGCAAATCCTGTGTCTCTCAAATCCTGTGTCTCTCAAATCCTGTTTCTTTGTTCGATCAACGGGCCGTTTCTCCGTCCCGACCTGGGTCTCCGGTGTCGCCGCGCGCAGTTGCGGTCAAGACTGGCCGCAGGCCACCGCCGCAGGCGCGCGCAGCGGTCTTGACGGCGGCGAGCACGGCGCCAGGCTGGTTCAGGTCGGGGCACGGCTGATCGTGCCGCCGGCTGCGGAAGTCCTCCTGCCGCATCATCACCGCCCAACCGACGCGCGCCATCTTGTTGGCCAGCGCACAGGCGACGACTTTGCGCTCCTTGGTTTCGAGCAACTTCGCCAGCCACGGATCCTCCTTGGCTCGCTTGCCGCACAGTACCGCCATCGCGCCACTGACCAGCAGCCGGCGCAAATAGCCGTTACCGCGCTTGCTGATCGGACCAAGCTTGACCTTGCCCCCGGTGCCGTCCTGCCGCGGCACCAGGCCGAGCGAGGCGGCAAAATGCCGCCCGCTGGTGAACCCTGCAGGGTTGACGACCATCGCCGCCATCGCCGTCGACAGGATCGGTCCGTAGCCCGGAATAGTGATCAGGTGCCGGCAGGTCGCATTGTCGCGGCCCCAGCTGACAATCTGTTTCTCGATCCGCTCTATCCGGTGCTCAAGACTGCGCAGAGTTTCGACGATCGCCAGCAAGCCGCCGTGCAGCGGAGCCGGTATGCGCTCGTCTGCCGGATCGGCCAGGATTGCTACGAGTTCGTCGACGTGCCGAGGCCGCTCGGCGACGACGATGCCATATTCGGCCATCAACCCGCGCAAGGTGTTGATCAGCATCGTGCGCTGTTTCACCAGCATCTCGCGCACCCGGTGAACGCCGGCCGCCGCTTGCTGCGTCTCGGTCTTGATCGCGACAAAGCGCATCGATGGGCGGCTCACCGCTTCGCAGATCGCCTCGGCATCGGCCGCGTCGTTCTTGTTCCGCCGTACATAGGCCTTGGCGTAGGCCGGCGCGATCAGCCGCACGTCATGGCCCAGCTTGGCAATCTCGCGGGCCCAATAGTGCGCCGTCGCACATGCCTCTATCCCAACCAGGCAAGGCGGGAGCTTGCCGAAAAACGCCAAAACCCGCGAACGGCGCAGCGCGCGGCGCATCGTCACCGCCCCCGATGCATTAACCCCGTGCACCTGGAATATCGTCTTGGCCAAATCCAGCCCGATCGTCGTAACCTCTGTCATGGATGGCTCCCGTCCGTTGGCGTTGTCGACAACCCAACTTTGGCACACAGATGCCGTGAGGGGGCCATCCACCCCATCAGGCTCCGATCCAGCGCAACTCCCGCAGACAGTCGTCGTCGACCCCGGCCTGCGCCGGGGCAGGCTCCGGCGCGGCACATAGTCGAGCGCGTTGCGCAGAAAGTGCACGTAACAGCGTTGATAGGCGGCCCCCAGCCCCATCGCGCGCAACGCTGCCCGCAGCCCGGCGTGATCATCGGCGACGACGAATTCGACACCGTTGAGGCCGCGCCCTCTCAGCCCCAGCAAAAACTCGCGCCAGCTCGATCGGCTCTCGCGGTTGGCCAGCTCCACGGCCAGCCCTTGGCGCCGGCCGTCCCAGTCAATGCCAATGGCGATCAGCACCGCCTGGCTCGAGATCACTCCGGCCTCGCGCACCCGCTCATAACGCGCGTCGAGGATCAGATAAGGAAACGCTTCGGCCAGCGAACGCCCGGCAAATTGTGCCAGGGCATGGTCCAGGCGCTGGTTGATCGCGCTGATCGACGCCGCCGAAAAACTGTCGCCGCACAGCTCTTCAGTGATGGCCTTCACTTTCCGGGTCGAGACCCCCTGCACGTACATCTCCGCCAGCGCCGCCACCAGCGCCCGCTCCGAGCGCTGATAGCGTTCGAACAATTCGGTCGAGAACCGTCCAGCGCGGTCCTGCGGCACGCGCAGCTCGAGCTTGCCGATCCGGGTGACCAGGGTTCGCCCATATAACCCGAGCGATAGC
>JAFAHL010000111.1 GCA_019237215.1 Hyphomicrobiales bacterium
GCCCTTCCTCATGAATGTTGCGCTGATCGACCTTTTCTACGCGAACGAGGAATGGGCGAAGTTGCGGCGACCGGGCGCCGTGGATTTCGCGAAGCGGCGTCTCGCCGGCCTATCCAAATCGCTCGGCGACAAGCCCTATCTTGACGGTGACCGCTTCACGGCTGGCGATCTCATGATGACGACGGTGCTGCGCATCCTCAAGCACACCGACATCGTCACCAGCGACAAGCGCCTCGCTGCCTATATCGAGCGCTGCATGGTACGGCCCGCCTTCAAGCGCGCCCTCGATGCACAGGTTGGAGATTTCCGAAAAGCCGCGTAGCCGCTCAGACGGACGCACGCCTGACGCCGTCCCGGCGCGGCGATGCCGCCGCTGCCGATGGTCTCGCTCGCGCAAGCTTGCTTAATTTTTCTTCTCGACGTCTTGCTGCACTTTCCTGCCCATGTCGATCAAACGGCGCCAAACTTTCTCGACGAAGGAAACCACCTTGTCGATGTCGGCATCGCTCGGCAGCTTGATCTCGCCCTCGCCGGGCTTTGCGCCTGACGGCGGGGAAACGCCGGGGACCGGCAGCCCGTGCGACAAAAGCTCTTTCTTCATAGTCGCATTCTCGCCCTGCAGGCGGGCGATCTCGGTCTCCAGCGCCGAGCGCTCGTCGGGCACCACCTTGCAGGCCCAGCCGGCATCGCTGCGGCTGCACTGCGAGACCTGCCCGGTGCGGGTGTCGAGGCGCAGCACGCCGTCGGCGACGGGATTGAAGCTGTAGCGGCCGTTTTCGCTATCGGGCGTCGCGGTCTGCGCGGATGCGGCCGCGAAGCCGGCGAACGACAGCGTGAGCGCAACGGCAAGCAAGCGCATGACGTCACCTCGCTGCACACGGTTCTCGAGGTTCAGCGGCGGCGCGATCCCATGCCATAATCCGGCTGACCGGCCTTGGACCAAAGCGCCATCGCGTCTGTCCAGGCTTTCTGCCACTGCTCGGCCCATTGCATCCAAAATTCCATGGGGTTCGTCGCCCCCAACGCGTTGGCGCTTGGCCAGCTGCCGGCCGGGCTGGCGCCGGGCAAGGACGTCAGCTTCGAGAGCATCGGCGAGCCTGCCATTGGGTTGGGCGATCGGATCTGCTCCTCCCACGCGTCCATCATCTGATCCATCGTGTGGATCTGCATTTTGGTGATGCCCTGCATTTGCGCGCGGGTGGCATCGACGATTTGCTCCGGCCAGCCCAACGCCCGGGCGGCGGAGGCGAGCTTCTCGATGACGTGTTCGCTGTTTTTCTCGTTGTTTTTGGCGGCCTCGATGCGCCAGGCGGACATCGCGTCAAAAGCGTCATTCACCGCCTGGCGCGCCTCGTCCGAAAGCCTCGGCGCCCAGGTCGGATTGAAATTGCGGGGGGTGACCTCTGCGTACTTGTTCTCCATGGCCGCGTCTCCTGTCTACTGACTGCAATTCTCACCGATTGTAAGGGTCCATTCGGAGAGCCTCAAAGGCCCCCAGCGTTGGGCGCAAGGTATCACACTGGCCGTTTCATCGCATGGCGATGATTTCGCTTAACGGGATGTTATGGAATATCGACCCGGCAGCAAATGAGCCTCACTCCGCCTTGATGTTGAGGGCCGCGATCACGTTGCCCCACTTCTCGGTTTCGTCGGCGATGAATTTTCCGAAGGCGGCCGACGTCATTGACATCGGGTCAACCCCTAAGCCGGCAAGCCGCGCCTTTATGAGGGGATCGGCCGCAATGGCGTTGATCTCCTTGTTGAGCTTGTCGATCACCTCAGCGGGCGTGTCTTTCGGCGCACCGACCCCATACCATTGGATCGCCTCGTAGCCAGGCACGAATTCCGCCAGTGTCGGAATATCCGGTAGCACATCCGAACGGGTCGCGGTTGTCACCGCCAGCGCGCGCAGCATCCCGCCCCTGATGTACTGGATGCACGAGGATATGGTGCCGAAAACGACCTGCACCTGTCCGCTCAGCAGATCGGCAACGTAACCACCACGATAGGGAACGTGGACCAGGTTGACACCGGTCATCATCTTGAACCGTTCGCCGAAGACATGGGACACGGACCCGCTGCCGGACGATCCCATGTTGATCTTGCCCGGATTGGCTTTGGCGTAGGCAATGAACTCCGGGACCGTCTTGGCTGGAACGGATGGATTGATCACCATGACATAAAGGGCGCCGCCAATGCTCGCGACCGGCGCGATATCGCGGATGAAATTGAAATTGAGCTTCTTGTAGAGCGTCGCGTTCATCGCGTTCGACACTCCGATAAGCAAAAGGGTATAGCCGTCAGGCGCTGACCGCACGACGCTTTCAGCGCCGATGTTGCCGCCGGCACCCGTTCGGTTCTCAATGACGAATGGCTGGGCGAGCCGCTCCGACAGCGATTGGCCCATGAGGCGGGCGATGCTGTCGGTTGCTTGACCCGCAGGAAAGGGGACGATGATGCGCACCGGCCGCGACGGATAGGCTTGCGCCCTCGCGACCCGCGATACGGCCGGCAGCGCGGCAGCGCCCGCGGCCAGATGCAAGAATTTGCGGCGGGGAAGTTTCATTTGGAACCCCCCTGTCGGTTCACCTCATTCGATCACCTCGTCGGCGTGTGCAAGCAAGTCGCCGGCATCTCAAGGCCGTGCGCTGGGTTCGCTTCCGCCGGAAACCCGATCATTGGGATCGCGAGCTGCTGCGCACGCGCGACGAGCGGCCAAGCGGCGGCCGCGCTGCCGAGGATCGTGATGAAATCGCCGCATTTCATGTCGCTCCTTACCTTGGCAGCTTGCTCAGTAACTGCTGTGCAACGCGTATGATGTCATCCTTACGGTAATCTAGGGCAGATGAGCGTTGCTCCGCACCTCCCCAATCGATGCTCTTGAAGGCGGTATGGCCAGTTTCGAAACTGAACGTCGCTCTCGTCGGCTTGTGAACGATTGTGTTTTTGCCGACCGCAAACTGATTGGGTACGACTGGCGTGGCCATCCCTTGCTCCTAAACGCGGCTAGATCGAGCGGGCATCCCGTTACTGGGTCGGCGACATCCCTTTGAATACCAGCTTCTGCATTCCGGCGGTGGTTTGCGCGAGAAAGATATTGCCTTTGGAGTCAGTCGCGATGTGATGGCCTGGTCCCAGAATTCCGGACGGCTGGATCGTGCCCACGACATCGAGCGTCTTGCGATCAACGACCGTAATGCCTTTGTCGGCGCCCACATACAGGAACTGCTGTCCAGCGTCGGCGGACAGCGCCAAATTGCGTGCAAACGTCGTGCCGGTTCTGATCAGCTGCTTCATGAACTTGCCGTCGTTGGTGAACATTTGAACGCGCCGGTTTTCCCGATCGGCCAGGTACACCATCCCATCGTTGGCCACGCGGATTGCATGCGCGACATTGAAATGCGCGGGTCCCTCGGCCTCAGGAAAGGTCTTCGGCGAGACGATCGCACAGCTGTCCTCGCCGCCCGGCGGCTTGCCGAAGGCACCCCACATGCGCTTGAACGCGCCGGTGTCCGCATCGAAGACGATAACACGATGATTGCCGTAACCGTCCGCCACGAACAATTCATTGGTCGGCGCATGCATACAGGCATCCGCGGCGCGGTGCACGTTGACCGTGTCAGCATCGCCCTTGCTTTGGTTGCTTCTGCCGATCTGCAGCATGAATTTTCCATCGGGCGTGAACTTCAAATATGCATCATCGGCAACCGGCTTGAGCCCGGCCAGGCCGGAGGTCGGACAATTGTTTCCGCCGACCCACACGAAGCCCTTGTGGTCGATATAGATGCCGTGCTCGCGCTCGGGCCAGTCGTATCCGCTCCCCGCGCCGCCCCAGGCCTTCATGAAGTTGCCCGCCGCATCGAACACGACGATCGCGGGCGCAGCCTTTCCGGCGTCTTCCGGCTTGAGCGTGCGCGGGCGGTGCAGGAGCCAGACATTGTCCTGCGCGTCGATGGCGAAGCTCGACGCATCTCCCAGCTTGAACTGCGGCGGCAGCTTCGGCCACGCCGGATCAACTTCGAACACCGGAACGCTGCGCGCTTGCGCTTGCGGCGATTGCGCAGCTGCCTCGGGAGTGAAAAGCCATGCGGCTGGCACGCCAGCAGCGATGAGGTGCGCCACCGCACCAATGAAACCGAAAGTCCTACGCTTCACGGCTTTCTCCTGTCAGATCTTAAGTGATGTGAGACCGCGGGAGCGCGGCAGCACTTGCGGGGAGATGCAGAAATCGATGGCCGGGTTCATGGCGTTTTGGGGCGTCAGTCCTTGTGCGCTAATGATTAGTCGAGTGTGATGCCGACCGACTTGATGAGTGCGCTCCATCGGGCGATTTCCGACCGCAGCAGCTTTCCCAGCTCCTCGGGCGAAGAACCCCCAGCCGCGTAACCGGTTTCCGCCAGCTTGTCTCTGATCGTTGGATCGGCCAGCGCCGCAGTGGTATCGGTGCTGATCTTGCCGACGATCTCGCGTGGTGTCTTGGCCGGAACGAACAGCGCCTGCGACGACACAACTTCGTAACCCGGGACATACTCGCCGATGGTGGGCACATCCGGGGCTGCCGCATTTCGCGTCGGTCCCGTGCTCGCCAGGACGCGAACCTGACCTGAGCGCGAGTACGAAAGCAATGTGCCGCTGCCGAAGTAGCAATCGACGCGACCCGGTATGAGATCCGAGAACGCAGGCGCTGCGCCGCGATAGGGCACGTGCGTCATCTTGATGTCGGCCATCTGCAGGAACAGCATCTCGGCCAGGTAGGGCGCGCTTCCGGTGCCCGGCGATGCCATCGTGAGTTGACCCGGTCGGGATTTGGCATAGTCGACGAATTCTTTAACGGAATGGGCCGGTGAGGAATTCGGCACGAACATGAAATATTCCACCAGGGTGACAAGCGAGACCGGTGCAAAATCCGCAATCGCATCGTAGCTCAGCTTGAGATAGAGGCTGGTGTTCGCCGCGATGGCGCCGGGGTCGAAGAAGACGGTATATCCGTCGGGATCCGACCTTGCCACGTATTCGGCGCCGATGTTGTTGCCGGCGCCGGGCTTATTCTCGATGAACACCTGCTGGCCCCACATCGCCGAAAGCTTGTCTGCGAGCATGCGCGCGACAATATCCGTGGGACCTCCCGCGGCGACCGGCACAATGATGCGCACGGGTTTGGTTGGGTAGCCGGCCTTCGGCGTCTGCGCGCTCCCCGCGCGCGGCCAAGCCGCCGCCGCGCCGCCGAGAAGCGAGATGAAATCGCGCCGCCTCATGAGGCTTACCCCAAGGCCACAAACTAATTATAGCAGGTCCTGGACTGGATCGGTGACGTGCGTCGCAACAATAAGCGGCGCTTTACGTCCGGTTCGGGTCACGTGCGTCGGATCGGCGCGCTGCATACCCTCGCGGCATGTCCGCTCCGCTCAAGTGGCGACAGACAGACTGCCTGATTTCTCGTAGGCACGTCAGGCGTGCACCGCAGCAGAAAGCGGCCGCTTATGTCCGCTTTGCGTCAAACGCGACCGTCCAAGCTGAGCCTGCGTGCGCCCGGACGTCCGCAGCTCTCCAAAAGCGGATATTGACCGGATAATAAGGGGGCCTCCGATCGAGCGTGGGCCACCTCATGATGCGAATGACAATTGCTGTCGTCTTTGCCGCAGCATTCACGATTTCAGGCGCTGCACAGGACTTCATCGCGCAATCGGGCGCGCCGGCGGCCGGCTTTCCGAAACCGGATCGACCGGTCGCGGACATCGTCAGTCCGATCTGGCACGACGAAAAGGAGCGCGACGATGCCGGCGAACCGAGCCAACTCGTGCGCCTACTCGGCATCGAATCCGGGATGACTGTCGCGGACATCGGCGCCGGTAGCGGCTACTACGTCGTACGGCTGTCGCCGGTTGTCGGATCCAAGGGCCGCATCATCGCGGAGGACATCGTCCCCAAGTATTTGCAAAGCTTGCGCGCGCGAGTGCGCAAGCTCGGATTGCAGAACGTTGTGATCAGCCGTGGTGAGGCTCACGATCCGAAGCTGCCAGCCGACTCGGTGGATATTGCGATTCTCGTGCACATGTATCACGAGATCGAACAACCTTACGCCCTGCTCTACAATCTCGTCCCCGCGCTCAGGCCGCAAGCGCGCGTCGGCGTTGTCGACGCCTTCGCACCGACATCAAAGCACGGTACTCCACCAAGCCTGCTGCGCTGCGAGCTCGCGGCCGTTGGCTATCGCGAGATCAGTTTCGATCGGCTCATGGGCAGCGACGCCTATCTCGCGATTTTTGCGCCACCGTCCGTTGCAAGCCGCACGCGACCGGAAGCGATCGTCGCGTGCAAGGTGCAGTAGCGGATCGCGCATAACAGAAGCGGCGAAGTTGGCCAGATTCGACGAATCAGGCCGGGACAGCGTGGCGGTCACTCTCAAGCCTGTGCAGTCCGCGCGGCGTCAACACTGCAAGTACGATCGCCACGAGAATAAGCGCTGGCACATCTCCCACCAGATGACCGCGCTCGGCCGGGTCGCTGAGGGCCTGAACGCCCATGATCGCCGCGTGAACCACGCTCGACCACACGGTGAACCAGATGAGGCTCTTGTGAGCGTAGGGATTTCTTGCGGCGATGAGCAAAAACACGCCCAGCGTCGCGTACACTCCGATGATCATCATGAGATAGTGCGAATG
>JAFAHL010000116.1 GCA_019237215.1 Hyphomicrobiales bacterium
ATGCCGCCGAGCCCGAACACGACGCACTTCGAGCCGGGTTCCACCTTGGCGGTATTGAGAACGGCGCCGATGCCGGTGGTGACGCCGCAGCCGATGTAACAGACCTTGTCGAACGGAGCGTCCTCGCGAATCTTGGCGACCGCGATCTCGGGCAGCACGGTGAAATTCGAGAACGTGGAGGTGCCCATGTAATGGTGCAACTTTTTGCCCTCGAGCGAGAACCGCGACGTGCCGTCGGGCATGACGCCCTGCCCCTGGGTCGCGCGGATGGCGGTACACAGATTGGTCTTGCGCGACAGGCACGACGGGCATTGCCGGCATTCCGGCGTATAGAGCGGAATGACGTGGTCGCCTTTCTTCACGCTCGTCACATTCGGCCCGACGTCGACGACGATGCCGGCACCCTCGTGGCCGAGAATGGCCGGGAATAGTCCTTCCGGGTCGGCCCCGGAGAGCGTGAATTCGTCGGTGTGGCAGATGCCGGTAGCCTTCACCTCGACCAGCACTTCGGAGCCTTTCGGGCCCTCCAGCTCGACGTCCGTGATCGTGAGCGGCTTGCCCTTTTCCAATGCAACGGCGGCGCGGGTTTTCATGGCGGTTTTGCTCCTCGGCATCTTGGTTGGCACGAGCTGAGGTGGAGGGCGCAGAGGCAAAGGTCGCCGCCAGGAGCGGAACCCCGCAAGCGTAATGGCGGCGAGGGTAACAGCCTCATGCAGAATCCCACTCACCCGTCCCAACGATGGCGGTCCGGCGATCGTATGGGTTCCGGCCCCGGACCATGCGAATTCCCAGGTCGAGAAAAAACTTCAAGTATCGATGGAAAAGCATTACACAAAGAAGCCTGACTGAAATTGAACCTTCTCGCAAGAGCGCGACCGCTCGGAAGGCGCAATCTGAAATCTTCGGAGCGAGCCGTCTCACGAGGAGGTGACCCGTCCTGCGGCGCGCTCATTGCGCCGTTACCAAACCAACTTTGGGAGGACATGCTATGGCAACGATGTCAATTCATCCGGCAGTGGACAACGGCGTGAGGCCCGGCTCCCCGAACTTCGCGGGGGGGACGCTCATGTGCAAATGCGCGAGCAATCCCGTCGAGGTGAGCGTTACGTCCCAGTGCGCCTACAATCACGTCTGTGGATGCACCAAATGCTGGAAGCCCGCGGGCGCAATGTTCTCGCAAGTCGCCGTCGTGCCGCGCGACAAGCTCCGTGTGTCCAAGAATGCCGACAAGCTGAAAGTCGTGGATGCCAATGCCGCCATTCAGCGCTACGCCTGCAGGGATTGCGGCGTGCACATGTATGGCCGCATCGAGAACACCAAGCATCCGTTCTACGGGTTCGACTTCATCCACACCGAGCTTTCAAAGGACCAGGGCTGGGCGCCGCCCGAGTTCGCGGCATTCGTCTCCTCGATCATCGAGTCCGGCACGCCGCCCGGGCAAATGGGGGCCGTCCGGTCTCGATTGAAGGAGTTGCACCTGGAGCCCTACGACTGCCTTTCGCCGGGCTTGATGGATGCGATCGCCACCCACGTCGCCAAGGCGTCGGGGGCGCTTGCAGCCTGAGCCCCATGGTTGCGGCCTCGGCATCGACGGGCTGAGGAGCCCATTGCAGCGCGAATCTCGCGGCCGGCCTTTGCCGGCCGGCGGTGGAACGTTTCCGCCGCGATCAAGGACATCACCTGCGGCAGTCCGTCAGTTGCTTTTCCTCGATTGAGAAGACCGCGCCCTCCCGCACCTCGACGTTCCGCACGATGCAAACGCGGCCGGTCTTATCGCTGAGCTTGACGTCGTAGCGCCCGGGTTCGACGCCGGTGATTCGCAAGCGCTCGTCGTGGTCAACCGTTCCGTCCCGATCGTTCTTGCATTGGTCGGGGCCCCAGCTGTCTTTCCCCGCCGCTGACATCTGAAGTGTCGTGATCGTGTACAAGGTGAGATTCCAGAATCGAATACCCTTGCGGTCCTGGGCCGCCGCGGAAGAAGCCAGGAGTCCGAATGCGATCGAAACAAGCAACACGGCGCGCATTCTCGCCGCCCGCAAGCTGTGCATCGGTTGCGTGGCCGCCATCGAGGAAGGCCTCATTCGCGCAGCAGACGTTCGATGTTCCGCGCCTTGTCGAAATTCTTGGCGGCGTCGAGTCCGATCGGCTCAATCAGCTTCGTCGAGGCGAGGTCCGCCCCGTTGAAATCGGCGCCGGCAAGCGTGACGCGGGCGAGCGTCGCGCCGCCCAAGGCCGCGCCCCGCAACGAGGCATTCGTGAGATCCGCATTCTGGAGCGATGCGAATTCCAGGTCGACGCGCGACAGATCCGCATCGCGCAGGATCGCCCGCTCGAGATTGCTGGACTTGAGTATCGCGCGCATCAGCCCCATGGACTGATTCTTCATGTCGGCGCCGAGGTTGGCGCCCGTGAGCACGGCGCCGACCAGCCTTGCCCCGGTTAGATCGGCGGTGATGCGCGCGCCTGAGAGATCGGCTCCATCGAGCGTTGCACGTTGCATTTGCGCGGCAAAAATGCTGGCGCGCGTGAGGCTCGCTCGACTGAGATCGGCCTCCACGAGCCAAGCTTGATCGAGAATTGCCCGGTCGAGTTTCGCATCGCGAAGTTTCGTCTTGTTGAGCCTCGCGCCACGCAAAATGGCGCCGGAAAGATCGAGGCTGGAGAGATCGAGACCCGAGAGCTTCTTGCCCGCGAGATCGACCGGCTTAAGGGATGTCGCGGAAGCGATGGCAGCCTCGACGTCTGCGCGCGTCATTTCCGCCGATACCATCTCCGGCGACGTCAGATCGACGTGCTGCATCATATCTTGCGAGGCTCCGGGAATGGCGGAGGCAAGACCGAACATCGCTATTGCACCGATCCGGATCGACGCGCGTATCATCGTCTTCCTCTGCCTCGGTGTCTGCCGTTCCCGAGCCGCCGGTTCACCGTGGCAGCAGGCCGAACGAATTATCGCCCAGTGCCGATGCGCGAAAGCCCCTCCACGATCACGTTCTCGCGCCTGCTCGGGACGAGGCTCGGCACTTGAGCCGCTCGATTGAGCGCATAACATGATTTCTCGCAAGGTGCATGCCTGGCAACCAAAGGAAACCGACCATGATGCTTTTGCAAGGCGCAGGACGGTTGGGCTTGGTGCTGGCGGCGGCCGCTGCGGCGCAGTTTGCGGCCAGCGCTGCCGAGCTCAACGATTATCCGACGGCGGCGCGTGCCGACTACGTCTTTGCCTGCATGAAGACCAACGGGGAGACGCGGCCAGCGTTGGAGAAGTGCTCCTGCTCCATCGACGTGATCGCATCGATCCTGCCTTACGATCGCTATGTCGCGGCGGAAGCGTTCCTGAGCCTTTCACAAGTGCCCGGACGGTTCGGAGCCATGTTCCAATCGCCAGAACAGGCTAGAGCAGCGATCAACGATCTCAAGCGCGCGCAGGCCGAAGGCGAGGTGCGCTGCTTCTGAGCATCGCGGTTGCGTCTGCGGGTGACCGCTGCCTGCAAGGTGCGCTTCCCCGCCCCGCGAACGGCGGTCGGTTGAGTAGACTCGGGCCCTACTTGAAAAGGCGATGGCCTCCGGGTGCTTGGGAGTGGGCAGCAGGCATCTGCGAGTGGGCACGTGAGCGTCGTGCGAGTGGGCAAAGCAAGGTGTTTGCCAGTGGGCAAAAACTCTCATCCTCGACGCGACGCAAAAACGCCAACGCCGATCGCCTTAGTACGCTTCACATCCAAATTTATTTCATCACATGGGTGGCCTGCGCAAGAGAAATGATGGCCCCCAACGTTTTCGGTTGCGGTTGATCGGTGCCGGGAATAGATTTTCTTGCGGCTTCCGGCTTCAACGACGTCAGTTCAACGGGAATCCTGACGTATTCGTAAGCAAGGCGGGGCGTAGGGCGTAAGTCAAGTGACGTACCCCTTGCGTCTCGTTGCGCTGTGACACGCTGCCGGACGCTTTTCCCACCGAACGGGTGCCGACCCGCGGCACTAGGTGTGCGCTCGCGTCGGTCACCCGCGGCATTGTCGCAGGGAGGATACCGATGCGCAATTTCCTGCTCACGACTTGCGTGGGCGCCGTAGCGATCTTCGCTATGGGCGCCGCTCATGCCAACGATGAACTCATCAAGATATCGCAGAACCCGAAAGATTGGGTGATGCCGACAGGAAATTACGCCAACACGCGCTACTCTCAGCTCAAGCAGATCACCGCCCAAAACGTCGGCAAACTGCAGGTGGCGTGGACGTTTTCGACCGGCGTTCTGCGCGGCCACGAAGGCGGGCCGCTCGTGATCGGCAACGTCATGTACGTCCATGGCCCGTTCCCGAATCCGGTCTACGCGCTCGACCTCAACAACGACGCCAAGATCCTCTGGAAATACGAGCCCAAGCAGGATCCGAACGTCATTCCGGTGATGTGTTGCGACACGGTCAATCGCGGGCTTGCCTATGCCGACGG
>JAFAHL010000197.1 GCA_019237215.1 Hyphomicrobiales bacterium
ATGCCGCGATTCCAGAAGTCGTAATAGCGTTCGATGTTCATGGGCAGGAACGCATTGTAATTCGGCCAAGCTTCGTATTTCGGGAGCTTGATCTCTTTCTGGGCATCGGCATAGGACTTGCCCTCGCTCACTGCTTGCTTCACTGCGGCCGAAAGGTCCTGCAGGTAAGCGACCTCCTCGCGCGCATTGTCCTTGGTCCCGGTTTGCTTGCCGCCCGGTCCCGGGTGACCGGGAATGAGGGTCTCCCAATCCATCGCGATGACTTTTTTCAGTCCCTCCTCGATGTCGGGGACATAAGTGTCGGCCATGCCGCGGAACTGCACGCCCTGGATCGGAATCCAATCGACCGTGAAGATAATCTTCTCCTTCGGCAGCCGCATCACCAGCGTGCTGTCGGAATGATTCTTGCCAACATAGTTGAGCTCGAGCGTGGTGCCACCGAGTGTGACATTCCTCTTACCGTCGACAACCTGGTCGGGCATGACCACGTCATCGGGCCTGAGCGCGGCGATACGGGCGTTGGCGTTGGCGTGTGCAACAAAGGTCGCGCCGAGGTCTTTGAACGGCTTGCCGCCGGCGATGTGGTCGAAATGGCTGTGGCTGTAAATCACATATTTGATCGGCGCTTTGGTCACGGCCTGGATCGCGTCGATATAGGGCTTCGCCGGCCGCCGCTCGCTAATCGGGTCGGTCGCGATCACGCCGGCGGGCGTGACGATGAACATCGAGTGATGGTTGCCGTAGCGAAAGATATAGACGTTGTCCGTGACCTTGGTGGTGGCGAACGGCGGCGGAGCTGGCTGTTGCGCCTGCGCAGGGACGGCGAGCGCGCTCGTGATGATTGCCGTGAGCATGCCCGCGAAGCAAATCCGCAACATTGTCGTCTCTCCTAGCGTGACCGCCCATCCCCTGAGGGCGGGCCACAAATGTCGCGTGCGGTCACTTCGAATGCAATGGCCATTGGCTCGATTCATGGACGGCACCGCCGGCGAGCGGTCGGCATCAGCGGCAACGATGCCGCAAGCGGATGGGTCCGGCACGTCCCGGACCAGTGCTGTTGTAAACGCCGAGCAGATCGGCCTACATTGGTTGAAATTTGCTTCGACGATGCGTCGAAATCTGCGAATGTGCGGGCGTGGGTGCGCCGGCAGAGATCGGCGCCACACCAGCCGGCGGTGTGGCTGCTCTTGGCAGCGTTGAGGCGATGGCGAGCCTGCCAGCCAATTCACCCATATCGTGGGAAGGGGAAATGCATGGACCACAGCAGCAATTCGCGGGGAATGACGCGACGGGCGTTCGGTGTGTCGTTGGGGCCGGGCATGTACGTGCTGGGAATGGCTGTCGCGAACGGCGCGCCGCTGAAAAAAGTGCCAACCGCTACGGGAATCGACGCGCTTTACGTCCCGTTCGTGGTCGCGGCCGAGCTCAAGATCTTTGAAAAGTACGGGCTGGAGACCAGCTACAAGCCTTTCGACGACGGCAACGTCGCCCTCGACGCGCTTCTCGCCGGCAGCTCGGATATAGGTGCAACCACCGAACTCGGCGGGCTCTCGCGCTGGGACAAGGGCGGCAAGCTCTACGTGACCTCCTACTCGTCCACCAGCGGGCAGCAGATCGGTCTTGCTGGACGCGACGATATCAAGCGGCCGCAAGACCTGATCGGCAGGACCGTCGCCTATCCACGCGCCAGCGGCGGGCACCTCTACTTCCTCCGCTACGTGAAGAAATACAATCTGCCGGTGGACAAGATCAAAGTGAAGTTCATGCAGGCGCCGGAGATGGTGGCCGCGCTCGAACGGCGCGACATCGACGCCTTCTTTCTGTGGGAGCCGTGGCTCGACAAGGCGGCACAGCTCGTGCAAGGGGCGCGCGTGTTGGCGCGGTCGGGCGATGACGGCGTTTTCATTCTCACGTCCTACGACTACTACTCTCAAGGGTTGATCGACGACCAACCCCGTGCCGCTGCGGCGACGCGCGCGCTCATCGAAGCGACGGATTTCTGCAACGCCAACGCGGCCGAGGCGGCCAAGGTCGCCGCAAAGGCGTTCCGGATTCCGGAAGCCGACATGAAGGTCTACATGAGCCGGATGAACTACCGCGTCGAGATGCCCAAGGACGTGGTGCTGGGCAATTTCCGTGGCGCTGCCGAGGTCGCGCTCGGCGAGGGCATCATCAAGAAGATGCCGGACTGGAACGACTTCGTGCGTCCACAACTCATGAAGGAGGTTGCGCCGGATCGGGCCGTCGGTTGGTAGGCCTTCCGCGGCCGGCGGCGACCCGCAGGCAGCGGAGCGCGGCGGTCAGTGGCAGAAGAATTCCTCGTGGCGCGCGACGTAAGCTACCGGTACGCGGCTCGCCGGGGCGTGGAAGCGGTATCGGTGCTGGAGCGTTTTTCCGTGAGCCTCACGGAAGGAGAGTTTTTCTGCCTGCTCGGGCCGAGCGGTTGCGGCAAGACCACGGTTCTCAACCTGATGGCGGGCTTCCTAGAGCCGGTCAGCGGCATGCTCACGCTCGCCGGCCGGCCGATCCGGGGGCCGGGAATCGATCGCACGGTGGTGTTTCAGGGCGATGACGCGCTGTTCAACTGGCTTCGCGCCATCGACAACGTGGCGTTTGGCCTGCGGATGCAGGGCATGTCCAAGGAGCGCCGGCATGCCGTCGCCCGCGATTACCTTCATCTCGTGCATCTCGGTGGCCAGGAGAACAAGTATCCCGGCGAACTGTCTGGCGGCATGAAGCAACGGGTGCAGATCGCCCGCGTGCTTGCGAGCGACCCCAAGGTGCTGCTGATGGACGAGCCTTTCGGCGCCCTCGATGCCCAGACCCGAGGACGTATGCAGAGCGAGCTTGTGGAGATCTGGCACAAGACCGGCAAAACGATCGTGTTCATTACCCACGATATCACCGAGGCAGTCCTGCTGGCGGATCGCATCGGCGTCATGACCAAGGGGCCGGAATCGCGGCTCGATGCGATCATCCCAGTCGACCTGCCGCGGCCGCGCCGGCGCAGCAGTCCCGGCTTCGGCGAGATGTGGGAGCGCATCAACGCGCTGATCGAGAACGAAGAGGCGAATGGACCATGATGGAGCTCAACCCGGCAGGAAACGTCAGATCCGTTGACGCTGTGGCGCCGGCGCCGCGCCTCCCGCTCGGCGGGATCAAGCGCGATCATCTCATTTATGTCGCCTCCATCATCGGGTTGATCATGCTGTGGCACTTGATCGCCACCACGCTCTTCAAGCCGCAGTTCTTTCCGCCGCCGCTCCTGGTGCTGTCGACCGGACGGGAGATGCTGGAAAGCGGCGAACTGATGGAGCACATCAGCATCAGCCTGCAACGCATCCTCGCGGGATTCCTGATCGGCAGCGCGATCGCTGCACCGGTCGGTTTGCTGATGGGCTCAATTCCCATCGTCCGCGCGATCTTCGACCCCTATGTGCAGTTCTTTCGTTTCGTGCCTTCGCTGGCATGGCTGACCCCGGTGGTGATCTGGTTCGGCATCGGGGAGACATCGAAAGTTCTCATCATCGTCTATACGACGATCTTCATCGTGCTGATCAACACCATGGTCGGGGTCTCGCATATCGCCCCCAACAAGCTGCGCGCGGCGGCCTGCCTCGGCGCCACTCCCCTTAAGGCATTCATTTTTGTGACGCTGCCGGCGACGCTGCCGTTCATCCTGACCGGCATGCGCCTTGCCATGGGCAATTCGTTCGCAACCGTGGTCGCCGCCGAGATGATCGCGGCGGATTCCGGCCTCGGCTATCTGATATTCAACTCGCGCCT
>JAFAHL010000226.1 GCA_019237215.1 Hyphomicrobiales bacterium
AGCTTCCGTTCGGCGGCCCGCAGGTCATTCGCGCGCAGGACGGCGCGCCCGAGGTCAACGCCTGGGTGGTGATCCGTCCGGACGACACGGTGGTCATTCGCATCGCCCGCTCGGAGATGGGCCAAGGCACGCTCACCGGGCTCGCCCAACTCGTCGCCGAGGAACTCGAATGCGACTGGTCGAAGGTCGGCTATGAATTCCCGACGCCGGGCCAGAACGTCGCTCGCAAACGGGTCTGGGGTGACTTCTTCACCGCCGGCAGCCGCGGCATTCGCGAGTCGAACGATTTCGTCCGCAAAGGCGGCGCAGTGGCCCGCCAGATGTTGATCCAGGCCGCCGCCAACGAGTGGAAAGTCCCGGCCAGCGAGTGCAGCGCGTCGAACAGCGTCATCACCCACACGCCGTCGGGCCGCACCACCACCTACGGCAAGGTGGCGGAAGCCGCCGCGAAGGTTGAACCGCCGGCTGAGGTCCAGCTCAAGGACCCGAAGGACTGGAAGATCATCGGCAAGGGCGTCAAACGGCTCGACTCGCACGACAAGGTCACGGGCCAGGCCATCTACGGCATCGACATCAAACTACCCGGCATGCTCTACGCCGCGATCAAGGCCTGCCCGGTCAATGGCGGCAAAGTGAAGAGCTTCGACGCCGCCAAGATCACCGGCAACAACGGCGTGAAAAAGGTCGTGAAGGTCGAAGATTATGCCGTCGCCGTCATCGCCGACAGCTGGTGGCAGGCCAAGAGCGCGCTCGATGCCCTTCCGATCGTGTGGGATGAGGGCGAGAACGCCAAGGTCTCGAGCGCCTCGATCGCCGAATGGCTCAAGGAAGGCCTCGATGCCGAGCAGGCGTTCGTCGGCAACAAGGGCGGCGACGTGAAGTCCGCCTTGGCCAGCGCGGCCAAGAAAGTCGAGGCGGTCTACAGCTATCCCTATCAGAACCATGCCACCATGGAGCCGCAGAACGCGACCGCGCGCTACACCCCCGACAAGTGCGAGGTCTGGTGCTCGACCCAGAACGGCGAAGCCGCGCTGGCGACGGCATCGGAGGCGTGCGGGCTGCCGGTTGCCAAGTGCGAGGTCTATAAGACCTTCCTTGGCGGCGGATTCGGTCGCCGCGCGACCTCGCAAGACTACGTTCGCCAAGCGGTCCTGGTCGCCATGGAGATGCCCGGCACGCCGATCAAGCTGCTGTGGACGCGCGAAGAGGACATGACGCATGGTTGGTATCATCCGATCACGCAGTGCAAGCTCACCGCCGGCTTCGATGCCGACAAGAACCTGACCGCGCTGCACGTGCGGATTTCCGGCCAGTCGATCCTGGCGAAAGTCAGGCCGGCAGCGTTGCAAGAAGGGCGCGATCCCGCGACGTTCTCCGGCTTCTATGCGGGCGGAACGGAATCGGCGATCGGCTACTCGATCCCCAATATCTTGGTCGATCATTCGATGCGTAACCCGCACATCAATCCAGGCTTCTGGCGCGGCGTGAACATCAACCACAATGCCATTTACCTGGAATGCTTCATGGACGAGCTGGCAAAGGAAGCGGGCGTCGACCCGCTCGAGTTCCGGCGCAAGTTGATGACGGAGCATCCAAAGCACTTGGCAGTGCTCAACGCCGTGGCGGCAAAGGCGGGCTGGGATACCCCGGCACCGCAGGGCGTCTATCGCGGCCTTGCGCAAGCCATGGCGTTCGGCAGTTATGTGGCCGCCTGCGCCGAAATCTCGGTCGACGGCAACAAGATCAAGGTTCACCGCATCGTTGCCGCCACCGATCCGGGATACGGCGTCAATCCAGCTCAGATCGAGCGGCAGGTCGCAGGCTCGTTCGTCTACGGTCTGTCCGCGTTGTTCTATCAGGAATGCACCGTCAAGGACGGCCGCATCGAGCAGACCAACTTCGATAATTACGACTCGATGCGCATCGCCGAGATGCCGAAGGTCGAAACGATCGTCATGCCGTCCGGCGGTTTCTGGGGTGGCGTCGGCGAGCCGACGATCTGCGTCGCCGCGCCCGCCGTGCTCAACGCGTATTTTGCCGCCACCGGCAAGCGCATCCGCTCGTTCCCGTTGAAGAACCACAACATCTCGTTCGCGTGATGAAGGCAAGCGGCGGCCAAAAGGCCGCCGCTTCACCTTAAAAAAAAGCCGCCCGATTGACCGAATGGGCCGCGGCGTGGGCTACCGCCGCCGTTGCCCATCCACGCCCAATTCGACCTCGCGGGGTTGTGATTTCCATATTAGAATTAAACCAAGCTGTTCTTCAGGAACCGCGGCGGCGGCATGACCGAGGGGTCGGCGCCGCATCGATCATCGCCTCTGCAGACGGCGATGCATGGAGGTTTGCACATGGCTGATCTCAACGTGAATGGAAAGACGCACCAGGTCGATGTCGATCCCAACACGCCGCTGCTGTGGGTGTTGCGCGACACGATCGGGCTGACCGGCACCAAATACGGCTGCGGCATCGCCCAGTGCGGCGCCTGCACCGTGCATGTCGACGGCATTGCGATGCGCTCGTGCTCGGTGCCGTTGAGCGCGGTCGCCGGCCGGCAGATCACCACGATCGAGGGGCTGGCGCAGAACGGCGCGCTGCACAAGGTGCAGAAGGCCTGGCTCGATCACGACGTGCCGCAATGCGGCTATTGCCAGTGCGGGATGATCATGGCGGTGGCGGCGCTGCTCAAGGACAAGCCGAAACCGAGCGATGCCGACATCGACGCCAACATCACCAACATCTGCCGTTGCGGCACCTTCCAGCAGGTGCGCGCGGCGATCCACGCCGCTGCGGCGAGCGCGTGAGGAGGGAGGCAGCCATGAATTACGTACCGAAGATCGATCGCCGCCGCTTCGTGGTGAGCGCGGCCGCGGTGGGCGGCGGATTGGCGCTCGGGCTCGAGCTTCCGTTCGGCGGCCCGCAGGTCATTCGCGCGCAGGACGGCGCGCCCGAGGTCAACGCCTGGGTGGTGATCCGTCCGGACGACACGGTGGTCATTCGCATCGCCCGCTCGGAGATGGGCCAAGGCACGCTCACTGGGCTCGCCCAACTCGTCGCCGAGGAGCTCGAATGCGACTGGTCGAAGGTCACGACCGAATATCCCACGCCGGGCCAGAACGTCGCCCGCAAGCGCGTGTGGGGCGACATGTCGACCGGCGGCAGCCGCGGCATCCGGATGTCCCATGAATACGTCCGTCAGGGCGGCGCCGCAGCGCGGGAGATGCTCAAACAAGCCGCCGCCAACGAGTGGAAAGTCCCGGTGTCCGAGGTGAGCGCATCGAACAGCGTGATCACCCACACGCCCTCCGGCCGCACCACGACCTACGGCAAGGTGGCGGAAGCCGCCGCCAAGGTCGAGCCGCCAAAGGACATCAAGCTCAAGGATCCGAAGGACTGGAAGATCGCCGGCAAGGGGGTCAAACGCCTCGACAGCCTGGACAAGGTGACCGGCAAGCAAGTCTACGGGGCCGATCTCAAGCTGCCCGGAATGCTCACCGCCGCGATCAAGGACTGCCCGGTGCAAGGCGGCAAGATCAAGAGCTTCGACGCCGCCAAGGTCGCGTCTATGCCCGGCGTGAAAAAGGTGGTGCAGGTTGGCGATTCCGGTGTCGCGGTGGTGGCCGACAGCTGGTGGCAGGCCAAGACCGCGCTCGACGCGCTGCCGGTGGTCTGGGACGAAGGCGAGAATGCCAAAGTCTCGAGCGCCTCGATCGCCGAATGGCTCAAGGCCGGCCTCGACGCCCCCGAGGCGTTCGTGGGCAACGCCAACGGCGATGCCAAGGCGGCGCTGGCCAGCGCGGCCAAGAAGGTCGAAGCGGTTTACGCCTATCCCTACCAGAACCACGCTTGCATGGAGCCGATGAACGCCACCGCGCTCTATACGCCCGACAAGTGCGAGGTGTGGGGACCGACACAGAACGGTGAAGCCGCGTTCGCCGCGACGTTAGCGGCGTCGGGCCTGCCGGCCGACAAGTGCGAGGTCCACAAGCTCCACCTCGGCGGCGGGTTCGGACGGCGCGGCGCCTTCCATGATTACACCGCGCAGGCCGTCCTCATCGCCAAGCAGATGCCCGGCACGCCCGTCAAGCTGCTGTGGTCGCGCGAGGAGGATATGACGCACGGCCGCTATCATCCGGTGATGCAGTGCAAGCTTGTCGGTGGATTCGATGCCAACAACAATCTGACCGCCCTGCACATGCGGCTCTCCGGCCAATCGATCCTGGCGGACGTTTTCCCGCAGAACCTCGACAAGGGAAAAGACCCGCTGACGTTCCAGGGTCTCATGCCCGCCGGCACGGAGCACGCATTCGGCTACTCGATCCCGAACCTGATGATCGACCATGCCATGCGCAATCCTCACATCAAGCCGGGGTTCTGGCGTGGCGTGAACATCAACCAGAACGCCATCTTCCTGGAGTGCTTCATGGACGAGCTGGCGCAAGCCGTCGGCCAGGACGAGCTCGAATTCCGGCGCAAGCTGATGGCACAGCATCCGAGAAACCTCGCCGTGCTCAACGCCGTGGCCGAGCGCATCGGTTGGGGCCAGCCGGCGCCGCAAGGCGTCTATCGCGGGCTCGCGCACATGAAGGCGTTCAACGCCTATGTGGCGGCCGCGGCGGAAATCTCGATTACCGGCGGCAACAAGATCAAAGTGCACCGAATCGTCGGCGCAACAGATCCAACCTACGCCGTCAACCCGGCCCAGATCGACCGGCAAGTCGCGGGCTCGTTCGTGTACGGCCTGTCCGCGCTGTTCTATCAGGAGTGCACCGTCAAGGACGGCCGCATCGAGCAGACCAACTTCGATAACTACAACTCGATGCGCATCGCCGAAATGCCGAAAGTCGAGTCGATCCTCATGCCATCCGGAGGCAGCGACCCCTGGGGCGGCGTCGGCGAGCCGACGATCTGCGTCGCCGCGCCCGCCGTGCTCAATGCGTTCTTCAAGGGCACGGGCCAACGCGTCCGCTCGTTCCCCCTGAAGAACCACAACATCCAGATGGCGTGAAACATCCCGCGCGGCGGCCGCGTCGGCCGCCGCCTTCCTGCGGCCAGATGCGCAAGGCGCGCCGACCGCGCTATTGCCGCGGGCTATGCGCCCGCGCGAGTTAAGTTTTTGCGCGCGTAAGTTTTTTGAACTAATCTGCGGGCGATCGAACCGCCGCTTTGGGGCCCGGTCGAGAGGGAGGGGATGGCGCGTCTTACCGTCAACGGGCGAGCCTGCGACGTCGATGTGGATTCCGACACGCCCCTGCTCTGGGTGCTGCGGGATACGCTCGGCCTGATGGGCACGAAATATGGCTGCGGGATTGCCGAGTGTGGCGCCTGCACGGTGCAGGTCGACGGCGCGCCCATGCGCTCGTGCTCGCTGCCGGTGAGCGCCGTCGCGGATAGGCACATCACTACCATCGAAGGTCTGGCACAGAACGGCGCGCTTCATCCCGTGCAGCAGGCGTGGCTCGACCTCGACGTCCCGCAATGCGGCTATTGCCAGAGCGGCGTCATCATGACGGTGGCCGCCCTTCTCAGGGACAAACCGAGCCCCACCGACGCCGAGATTGACGCCGCCATCACCAATATTTGTCGATGCGGGACCTACCAGCGCATCCGCGCGGCGATCCACGCCGCCGGGGGACGCCGCGTCAGCCGGACAAGTTCGCAATGAGTGGTGTCGCCCGCGTTGACCGCCGCTTGTTCCTCGTCAGCGTCGCCGCCGTCGGCGGCTCGCTGGCGCTCGGATTCGAAATCCCGTTCGGCCCGCGCGCTACTCACGCCTCGACCCCTGCCCGGGAAATTACCGCCTGGATCGTGATCGAGCCCGACGAGACCGTGATCATTCGCGTCGCCAAGTCGGAAATGGGCCAGGGCAGCTTTACCGCGCTGCCGATGCTGGTGGCGGAGGAACTCGAATGCGACTGGAGCAAAGTGAAGGCGGAGTTTGCGCCGCCGCACGAGAATCGCAGGCGTGACCGCGTCTGGGGTAATATGTCGACGGGCGCGAGCCGCTCCATCAGCGCATCGCACAATGACTTGCGCCGCGCGGGCGCCACCGCGCGCGCCATGCTTATTGCGGCAGCCGCCGCGCGTTGGAACGTGCCCGAGACCGAATGCGCCGCCGCGCGCGGCGTGATTACCCACCTTCCGAGCGAACGCACCATCACGTTCGGCCGCATCGCGGCGGCCGCCGCCGACATCGCTCCGCCCGCGCAGGTCGCCTTGAAGGACCCGAAGGACTGGAAGCTGATCGGCACCCGACAAAGGCGTTTCGACGTCGCGGACAAGGTTACGGGCAAGCCGATCTACGCCATCGACGTGCAATTGCCGAATATGCTGCATGCGGCGATCGTCCAATGCCCCGTGTTCAAAGGCACATTGAAGTCCGTCGACGAGACGAAGCTCGCCGGCATGAAGGGCATTCGCCAGGTGGTGAAGCTGCCCGACGCCGTCGCCGTCGTGGCAGATACCTGGTGGCGGGCGAAAAAGGCGGCGCAGGCGCTGGCACCGACCTGGGATGTCGGCGACCATTCCAGCGTTTCCAGCAGCACGATTAGCGCAAATCTGCATGAGGGCCTCGGCGCCGCCGACGCGCGCGTTGGCCGCAACGACGGCGACGTCGACCGCGCGCTCGGCGAAGCGGTCAAGCGGATCGAAGCCAACTACGAGGTGCCTTTCCTCGCTCACGCCACCATGGAGCCGCAGAACTGCACGGCGCACGTGACCGCCGAGCTGGTCGAGATCTGGGTGCCCACCCAGGACGGCGAGACGGCGCTCGCAATCGCGGCGGATGCCGCCGGCGTACCGCCGGGCAGGGTCGTGGTTCACAAGATGATGCTCGGCGGCGGCTTCGGCCGGCGCGGGATCTTTCAGGACTTCGTGCGCCAGGCGGTCGTGATCGCGAAAGAGGTCGGTCAACCGGTGAAGCTCGTTTGGACGCGCGAGGAGGATGTCCGTCACGACTTCTACCGCCCGGTGGCAGCCGCCAGGATGACCGCGGGTCTCGACGCTAACGGCATGCCAGTCGCCTGGAAGATAAGAACCGCCGGCCAATCCATCATCGCGGCGGTCTCTGCTCGCGTGATGCAATTCGGGGTCGACCGGAATTTTCTTCAAGGCCTGCTTGAAGACATGCCCTACGACGTGCCGAACTATCTCGTCGATTTCGTCATGCGCAACACGCCTGTGCCGGTCGGCGTGTGGCGCAGCGTCAACCACTCGCAGAATGCGTTCTTCAAAGAGAGCTTCGTCGACGAGATGGCATATGCGGCGGGTGCCGACCCCTATCTGTTTCGCCGCGAGCTCTTGGCCAAAAAACCCGCGGAGCTCGCCGTGCTCGAGGCCGCAGCCACGCACGCCGGCTGGGGCACATCGCCGCCGCAAGGCGTGTTTCGCGGCATCGCGCTCCATAACTCGCAAAACAGCATTTGCGCGCAGGTCGTCGAGGTTTCAGTCACCCCCGACGGCAAGGTATGGGTCCACCGCGTGGTATCGGCAATCGACCCCGGTCATGTGGTCAACCCGCTGACCGTCGAATTGCAGACCGAGAGCGCTGTCGTCTATGGGCTTGCGGCGGTGCTTTACGGCGAGATCACCATAAGGGACGGGCGAGTGGAGCAGGCGAACTTCCACGACTATCCGATGCCACGTCTGGCCGAGATGCCGCGGGTGGAGACGATCATTGTCGCGAGCGGCGGCTTCTGGGGCGGGGTCGGCGAAACGGCTGTGCCTCCCCTCGCACCTGCGCTGTGCAACGCGATTTTCGCGGCGACCGGCAAGCGCATCCGCTCGCTGCCGCTCAAAAACCACGATTTGAGGAGCGCATAAGAAAAACGAACGGACGCAATCGGCGCCCACGCGCATTCGGGAGGCCCGACATGAATGCCACACGCGTCGTGACTGCTGTCGCCCTGGTTTTCACGTTGACCGGTCATGCCTCGGCGGCCGGTCCGGCGGATGCCCCGCCCGGCGCCCTCTCGTGTTCCGGCTGCCATCCGGCGGGGCGCACCGCGCAAACGACGGTGCCGCGACTTGTCGGCCGTAATCCAGCCGACATCGTTGCCGCAATGCAGGCGTTCAAGTCAGGGCAAACGCCGGCGACCGTGATGGATCGCATCGCCAAGGGTTTCTCGGACGATGAGGTCAAAGCCATCGCCGCCTGGTATGGTGCGCAGAAGGATTGAGGAGGCCCATCATGGCTGCAACGCGCACAAGCCGGCGACAATTCCTCAAGGCCGCGGCCGCAGGCGCAGCCCTACTGCCGCTTCCCGCCATCGCCCAGGGCGCCGGCGGGCGCGTCGTCGTCGTGGGCGGCGGTTTCGGCGGAGCGAGCTGCGCTCGTTTCATCAAGCGGATCGATCCGCGCATCACCGTGACGCTGGTCGAGGCGAACCCGACGTTCATTGCCTGTCCATTCAGCAATGGCGTCATCGCCGGCCTTCGCGATCTCAAGGCGCAAGAATTCGGTTACGACAAGCTCGCCGCCGACCCGGTGGTCCTCCAGCTTTCGCCGGGGACCGCGGTCGACCCGCAAGGACGCACGGTGACGCTCGGCAATGGGACGCAGCTTCCCTACGATCGCCTGGTGCTCTCGCCCGGCATCGACATCCGCTGGGACGGCTTGCCCGGCTATACCGAGGCCGCCGCCGAGCGCATGCCGCACGCCTGGAAGGCCGGCGAGCAGACGCTGCTGCTGCGCCGCCAGCTCGAAGCCATGGAGGATGGGGGCACGGTGGTGATGTCGGCGCCCGCCAATCCGTTCCGTTGCCCGCCCGGTCCGTACGAGCGGGCGAGCCTGATCGCCTATTACCTCAAGACCAAGAAGCCGAAATCGAAACTGATCATTCTCGACGCCAAGGATGCCTTTTCCAAGCAGCGCCTGTTCCAGAACGCGTGGAAGGCGCTCTATCCGAACCTCGAATGGGTATCGCTCTCGAGCGGCGGTAAGGTCACCTCGGTCGACGTCGCAGCGATGACGCTCGTCACCGATTTCGGCCGCCACAAGGCCGATGTCGCCAATGTCATTCCGCCGCAGAAGGCGGCACGCATTGCCGAGATGGCCGGGGTCGCGGACCGCACCGGTTGGTGCCCGATCGACCCCGCTACGTTCGAATCCAAGCTGCAGCCCAACGTCCATGTCGTCGGCGACGCCGCGATCGCGGGCGCGATGCCAAAATCGGCGTTCTCGGCGAACGCCCAAGCCAAGGCGTGCGCCGCCGCGGTGTCAAAGCTCCTTGCAGGCGGTAGCCCCGACGAGCCCAAGCTCATCAACACCTGCTACAGTCTGGTGGCGCCCGATTATGGCATCTCGATCGTCGGCGTGTACCGGCCGGCGGACGGGCAGATCAAGGAGGTCGAAGGCTCGACCGGCGTGAGCGCGCTCGACGCGCCGAGCTCCACGCGCGCGCTCGAAGCCACTTTCGCGAATGACTGGTTCAAGACCATCACCAGCGAAGTCTTCGGCTGACGGCTGCGGCGCACTCGTCTATGCGGTTGCGCTCGCCGCCGTCATCGCAAGTTTCGCCGATGACGCGCGGACCGAGGAGCAACTGCGTCCCTATACCGTGGTCGAAGATGCGATCCCCCAGTCGCTGACCGGTGCGAAGGGCGACGTGGAACGTGGACGCAATATCGTCGTTAACCGACAGGTGGGCCTTTGCCTCCTCTGCCACAGCGGGCCCTTCCCGGAGGAGAAGTTCCAAGGCACACTGGCTCCGGACCTCAAGGGAACCGGAGCGCGCTGGTCGGAGGGCCAGTTGCGGCTTCGGATCGTGGATGCAAGCCGCCTCAACCCGGGCACGATCATGCCGCCCTACTACCGGATCGACGGCCTCACGCGCGTGGCTCCCGCCTTTCAAGGCAAGCCCGTGCTGACGGCGGAGCAGATCGAGGACGTGGTCGCCTATCTCGCGACCCTGCGCAACGAGTGAGCACGATGACGCGCGACGATCACATGCCGCCGGCAACACGGCGCCGCTTCTTGATCGAGGCCGCGACGCTCGCGGGCGCCGTAGGCATCGCTGTTCCGTTTGCGGTGAAGGCCGCGTCTGCTACGCCGGCATCGATGCGCGCTGCGATCAGAAAGGTCATCGGCGAGGCGCCGCTCAACAAAGGCAGGGTGAAGATCGACGTGCCGCCGCTGATCGAGAACGGCAATGCGGTCCCCCTCACGATTTCCTGCGAAAGTCCGATGACCGCCGACGATTACGTCAAGGCCATTCACGTCTTTAGCGAGAAAAATCCGCAGCCCAACGTCGTGGGCGTTCAACTCGGCCCGCGCTCCGGACGGGCGGCCGTGTCGACGCGCATCCGCCTTGCGGATTCGCAGAAGATCATTGCCATCGCGCAAATGAGCGACGGCTCTTTCTGGTCCAACGAGGCCGAAGTGATCGTCACGCTTGCCGCTTGTCTCGAGGGAGTCTGACCATGGCGCGTGCCCTCATCAATGCGCCGGCGAAGGCCAAACGCGGCGACATCATCGAGATCAAAACGCTGATCTCGCACAATATGGAGACCGGCTTTCGCCCCGACAATACGGGCAAGGCGGTCCCCCGCGACATCATCACCGACTTCATCTGCAAATATAACGGACAGGAAATCTTCCGCGCCGAGCTGTTCCCGGCAATTGCCGCCAATCCGTTCCTGACCTTTTACACCGTTGCCACCGAAAGCGGCACGCTGAGCTTCGAATGGACGGGCGACAACGGCTTTACGGCGACCGAGTCCGTCGACATCACCGTCGAATGAAGCCGGCAGCGGCTGTTGTTTTCGCGACCGCCGTGCTGGGCGCAACGTCGATCGCCGCCGAAATTCCGCTTTCCGATCGAAAATCAGGCGACGCGTTCATGGCGCGTGAGACGCGCGCCATGCAAGATGACGACACCGCCAACCCCGGCATGCTGTGGGTGCTCGACGGTGAGGCGCTCTGGAACCGTAAGGAGGGTGCTGCCGCCAAATCATGCGCCGATTGCCACCGCGACGCACGGGCGAGCATGAAAGGCGTGGCGGCCCGCTATCCAGCCTTCAACATCGCGCGCGGACGTCCGGTCGACCTCGAGCAGCGGATCAATATCTGCCGCGTTGAGCAGCAGCAATCGACGCCGCTTCCCTTCGAGAGCAAGGAGTTGCTCGCACTCGCGGCCTATGTCGGTCGGCAATCGCGCGGCATGCCGATCGAAATCGCGGACGACGAGCGCACCAAGCCCTTCCTGCAAGCCGGCCGCGAGCTGTTCACCCAGCGCCAAGGACAGCTCAATCTCTCCTGTGCACAGTGTCACGACGACAATTGGGGCCAAAAGCTTGCCGGTGCTGTGATCCCGCAAGGCCACCCGACCGGATATCCGCTCTATCGCCTCGAATGGCAAGCGCTCGGATCGCTGCAGCGACGGCTGCGCAACTGCCTGTTCGGAATGCGCGCCGTGTCATATCCCCCCAGCGCTCCCGAATATGTCGATCTCGAACTCTATCTGATGTGGCGCGCGCGCGGCATGCCGATCGAAACACCGGCAGTGCGGCCGTAGGTTCTGCGGCGCGGACGCGTCAAGTCTGCGTGCGGTGAAAGTCCTCCTCCGGCGTCGGGCCCCAGATGCTGGTCTTGCCCGGGGTCCATAGTTTGGGCCGCTGCGGCGTGTCGCGGTGCCAGGGGCGCGGCTCGAAATAGCCGAGCTCCTCATCCTTCATCTGGTCGAGCTCGCAGAAGAACTCGACCACCTGCTCATCCTGGTTGCGATGGTAAGTGGCGACGTTGTGTCCCGGCCCGTGCCGCAACGGGCCCCAGATGATCGGGATCTGTTTTTGGCCCATCACCTCGCACGAGTTCTGCAGATGCATGAAGTCCTTGAGCTCGAATGCGATGTGATGAAGCTTCACGTCCGGACCGGTGAAGAAATTCACGGTGTGATGATCCGGATTGCAGCGCATGAAGCAGAAGAAATCGCCGATCCAGTCGGAGACGCGAAAGCCGAGCACCCGCTCGTAGAATGTCACGGTGCGCTGGATGTCGGGCGTGAAGAAGGCGACGTGTCCGAGCTTGAACGGCCCGATACCGGCAACCTGCGCGTGCTTGGCGAGGTAGTTCCATTCCTTGAACAGCTCGATCGTGGTTCCCTTGTCGTCCTTGAAGGACAGCACCTGGCCCATGCCGGGAACGGCATCGTTGCGCAACTCGCTACGCACGCCGTCCTTGGATAGCTCCCGCGCCAATTCGCCGAAATCGGAATCGGGCGCGACTTCGAACGACAATTTGATGCAGTGCGCTCGATCCGCCTTGTTGAGCTGGATCACCAGCTGCCCGACCTTGGTGGCGAGAAAGGCGCGATCCTGGTCGCGTTCGGCCACGATCAATCCCATGAACTCTCCGTAATACGCGATGGCCTTTTCCAGGTCCGGCGTCTCGAAGGTGGCGTGGCCGATGCGTCTCGGCTTGATCATGGCGTCATCTCCATTGCGTCCCCGGATTCATTTACAGCATTTTTCCCATGCGCCGAATTGGCGCCCAATGCGATCGGCGATGCGTTCACAGGCCATTCACCTGGCCCTGGTTTGAAACGGTCAATGACCATAGCGCATTTCGCTTCGCTCGACCCATCCTACACTGCGGCTTGGCAGCGCTTACGCACTCGACAAAAGCGAGATATTCGGCGAAAGCTTGCGCGAGCAGCATCGCACGGGAGCAGACGAACATGGCCGGCTACAAGCTCGCGACCTACCAAACCTCCGATGGCCCTCGCGCCGGCCTCGTCATCGAGGACAAGGTGTTCGACGCCGCCAAGCTCACGGGCAAGGGCGCCTACGCGACCGTGCTCGGCATCCTCGAGGACTGGAAGACGGCGCGCGGCGTCCTGCGCAAAGCGGCGGCCGCCGCCGGAAAAAGCCGCGCCAAAGCGTTGCCGCTTGGACGCACCAAGCTGTTGGCGCCGGTGCGCTGGCCGTCGGCGATTTACTGCGCCGGCGCCAATTATGCCGACCACGCCGCCGAAATGGCACGTCGCATGAACCGGCCGCTGGAGCCGGATCCGCATAGCCAGGGCCTCAAAGCGTGGCATTTCATCAAGGCGGCACGGGTGCTTGCCGACCCCGGCGCCACGGTGAAGATTTCCGGTGTCTCCGACCAGGTTGACTGGGAGGTGGAGCTTGCCGCCGTGATCGGGCGCCCTGCCAAGAACGTATCGCAGGAGAAAGCGCTCGATTACGTGGCCGGCTACACCGCGGCCAACGACCTCTCGGCGCGCGACCTCGGGCGGCGAGCGAACATCAGCGACACCTCCCCATTCAAGTCCGATTGGACCAAACACAAGACGTTCGATGGCTCGTGTCCGCTCGGCCCGTGGATTGTGCCGGCGAGCGACATCGGCGACCCGCAAAATCTCGGCCTCAAGCTGTGGGTGAACGACGTGCTCAAGCAGGACTCCAACAGCAAGGACATGATCTTCAACCTGGCCGAGCAGATCGAGCGATTGTCGAGCGGTATGACGCTTCACCCGGGCGACCTGATTCTTACCGGCACGCCGGCCGGTGTCGGCTCGGCGCGCGGGGAATTCCTCAAAGCCGGCGACGTGGTCAAGATCTGGATCGAGAAAATCGGGACGCTGACCAACAAGATGGCTTGACCGGTTTAACCCCTTGCCCAGGGTAACCCGAAGGCATGTCGTTTACGGATGTCGGCCCAACACTTGCCGCTGGTTGCATTGAAACAATTGTACTATACAAATGGCGGTGGATGCCGATCTCACGATGACCGTCGGGACGAGCGCCCCAAGAACGTCGAGTTCTAGGGAACAGCGACAAGCCAAGGAGGCATGGCAGCATGGCCGAGCAGTACGTCGGAAAGACCGCTGAGTTCAAGGACGGCGACCGCCGGATCATCTTCGCTGGAGATAACGAGATCGGCGTATTCCGACACGAGGGGCAGTTCTACGCCTACAGCAATTTCTGCCTGCACCAAGGCGGCCCCGCGTGCGAGGGCCTCACCATCGCCAAGGTCGAGGAGCGGCTGTTACCCGACAAGACCTCGCAAGGGCTCTACTTCTCGGACAGCGAAATGCATTTCGTGTGTCCCTGGCACGGCTACGAATACGACATGAAGACCGGCGAATGCGTGTCCGACCGCAAACTCAAGCTCCGCAAATACAAAGTGGTCGAGAAAGGGGATGAGGTTTATGTCCTCACCTAAGGCCGCAAGCACCACGCGGCGCGCGGCGCATCCGGCGGCAAAGCGAGTGCCGGCGCAACCGGCAGCGAAGCCGGCAAGCAAGATCGCCAACGGCGCCGCCGGCTCGGCGGAGGCGAAGCGGCTTGCGGCCGAGCTCGAGCGGGCGCTTGCGAGCGGCCGGCGCGACGTCCTCAGCACGGACGCATTGCAGGCGCTCATGGCGGCCGTGTGCAAAACCTACGCGGCACAGATCGAAGCGGGCGAGCAGCTGCTGCCGCTTCCGGCGCGTGGCGGCGCCACCGCCACCGACGTGATGATCACGGCGAGCGGCCTGCTGAAGGCCGCGAACCTGGCAGTGTTCGAACTTGGCATGTGGCAGAGCTGGACTGGCCGCTAACTTTCGAACGCGGGTTCGCCCGCGAGGAATTTGCAAACGGATTTTGGAAACGTCAGGAGACGACCCATGGACCTCCTCGCTGAACGCGGCCGACGCATATCTGTCGACGAGTTGAACACCACCAGGCTGCTCGCCCATGCCCGCAAGCAGGCGGTTCAGCGCAAGCTCGACGACCTTGTCATCGTCGACGTGGACGCCCACCATTACGAGAACGAGCACTACAGCGACATCCTGTCGTACATGGAGAACGACGTTTTCCGCCAGTGGACGATGGGTGGCCGCGGCATGACCGATCGCGGCGCCGTCGTGCCGACCAACGCGGGCTTCATCCAGGACATGGGCGGGCGCGTGACGCGCTATCCGCTGCGGCGTTCGGAGAAGACCGAGCAGGGCGGCAAGCACCGCGACGTGCAGCTCGGCGAGCGCTGGATGGACGCGATGAGCGTGGATTACTCCTGCCTGTTCCCGACAGGGATGCTCAATATCGGCATGCATCCGCAGAAGGAGATGGAAGCCGATCTCTGCTGGGCCTACAACCGCTGGGTCACCGAGAAGGTGTTGCCGGAAGCGGGCGGGCGCATGTACTCCATGCTGTGCCTGCCGTTTTCCGACCCCGCCGCGTGCGTGCGCCAGGTCGAGACCTTCGGCAGTCGCAAGCACGTGACCGGCTTCATGGTCACAACGGTGCGGCACCTGCAGGTGAATGACAACGCCTATATGCGGCTCTACCGCATGCTGGAGGAGCGCGGACTAGCGCTTGCGTTCCACTCGGGGCCGAACTGGCAAGAGCCCGTATTCCGGGCCTGCAACCGCTTCCTGTCGGTGCACGCGCTCGGCTTTACCTTCTATAACATCCTGCATTGCACCAATTGGGTGATCAATGGGATGGGCGAGCGCTTCCCGAAGCTGCCGGTGATCTGGATCGAATCCGGGCTCGCGTGGGTTCCGTTCCTGATGCAGCGGCTCGACCACGAATTCATGATGCGGCCTTCGGAGGCGCCGCTGCTGAAGAAGAAGCCGTCGGATTACATGCGCGACATGTACTACTCCTCGCAGCCTATCGAGATTCAGGATCGGCAGGCGATGGAGTGCACGTTCCGCATGATCAATGCGGAGACCCAGCTGCTCTACTCTTCGGATTATCCGCACTGGGACTTCGACCTGCCCGCGACGATCTACGACCTGCCCTTCCTCTCGGAGAAGGGCAAGCACAACATCCTCGGCGGCACCGCGGCGCGCCTGTTCAAGCTGCCGCCGCGCAA